>SKID01000218.1 GCA_007116605.1 Tissierellia bacterium | reverse complement strand
TTTATTGAAGACATAAAAGAATTAAACGTAATGGAATTAGCAGAGCTTGTAAAAGCTATCGAAGAAGAGTTTGGTGTAACAGCCGCCGCAGCAGTTGCTGTAGCAGCACCTGGCGCAGGTGGAGAAGCAGTCGAGGAAGAGCAAACAGAATTCGATGTTATTCTTTCAAACGCAGGTTCAGGAAAGATCAAAGTTATTAAGGTTGTAAGAGAAGTAACAGGTCTTGGATTAAAAGAAGCTAAAGAATTAGTTGACAATGCACCTAAAGCTGTTAAAGAAGGAATTACGAAAGAAGAAGCAGAAGAATTAAAAGCTAAACTAGAAGAAGCTGGTGCAGCGGTAGAATTAAAATAACTTTATCCTATGACTAACAGTGCTAAGAATCCCACTTCTTAAAATGGGAAATAAGTATTGTAAAGTCCCTAGATAACGGTCTCTAATATTCAGGTGGCGGTTTAACGCCATTTGAATCCAAGCGTCCTGTTAATAAAAGAGCCTAAAAAGCTCTTTTATTTTCTATAAAAACAGAAATTTATAGCAAAAATATTCAGGTTTTTTATTGACAAAAAAAACAAGAGATGATATCATTATAAATTGCGTAGATAATAAAAGTTGGCATAATCATTGTATAAAAAGAAGATGCTACATGAAGGTAAACTACGCAATTTTTTTACTTAATAATAATATGAAGGGGTGAAAAGATGCTGCATCCTGTCAAGATTGGCAATAGAGTACGTATGAGTTACTCTAGAATTGGTGAAGTATTAGAGTTACCTGATTTGATCGAAGTACAGAAGAATTCTTATCAGTGGTTCGTTGAAGAAGGTTTAAAAGAGGTTTTTGATGATGTTTCGCCAATTGAAGATTACACTGGAAACTTGATTTTAGAGTTTATTGACTACTCTTTAGAGGGAGATCCAAAATATGGACAGCTAGAGTGTAAAGAAAGAGACGCGACATACGCCGTCCCATTGAAAGTGAAAGTACGCTTGATTAATAAAGAAACAGGCGAGATAAAAGAACAAGAAGTTTTCATGGGAGATTTCCCACTGATGACTGAGAGAGGAACTTTTATCATAAATGGTGCAGAGCGTGTTATAGTAAGTCAGCTGGTAAGATCACCAGGTGTCTATTTTGGTGTTGCTAGAGACAAAGCAGGAAAGAAACTTTTTTCCTCTACAGTAATTCCTAATCGTGGTGCATGGCTTGAATATGAAACAGATTCTAATGATATAGTCTATGTTAGAATTGATAGAACACGTAAAATACCCATTACAATTCTACTTAGAGCCATGGGCTGTGAAAGAGATACTGATATTGTCGATATGCTTGGAGAGTCTGATCATGTTTTAAAAACAATTGAAAAAGACAATACGACTAATAAAGACGAAGCGCTTATAGAAATATACAAAAAATTAAGACCAGGAGAACCCCCGACTTTAGACAGTGCGTCTTCATTAATTAATAGTCTATTTTTTGATCATAAACGATATGATTTAGCCCGAGTGGGTCGTTATAAGTTTAACCAAAAACTTGGATTAGCAAATAGAGTTGCTGATAAAAAAGCCGCTGATGATATTATTAACATGGAAACAGGTGAAATACTAGTTTCTAAAGGCGAAGTTATTACTAGAGAATTAGCTCATCAAATCGAAGGGGCAGGTGTTTTCAAACTAGATATTATTAACCAAGATGGTGAAGTGGTGCGAGTGATGTCTAACCGGTTTGTTGACCCTAAATATATGGACTTACCAATAGATTTGAAAAAATTTGGCCTAAAAGAAAAAATATATTACCCTGTATTAAAAGAGTTACTTGAAAAACATGAAGATATTGAATCATTAGAAGATGCAATCGAAAAAAACATAAAAAAACTTTCTCCAAAACATATTATTATTGATGATATGATGGCATCTGTGAGTTATGAATTTACTTTGTTTAAAGAGATTGGTAAAGTAGACGATATCGATCATTTAGGCAATAGAAGAATTCGAGCGGTGGGAGAATTACTACAAAATCAAGTAAGAGTAGGTCTTTCTAGAATGGAGAGAGTTGTTCGTGAAAGAATGACGATTCAAGATATTGAAGTTGTTACACCACAAGTGCTGATGAATATTCGACCGGTTGCAGCAGCCATCAAGGAATTTTTTGGCAGTTCACAGTTATCACAGTTTATGGATCAAACGAATCCATTGGCAGAGTTAACCCATAAACGAAGAATGTCTGCTTTAGGACCAGGGGGATTGAGTAGAGATCGTGCAGGATTTGAGGTGCGAGACGTGCATCATTCTCACTATGGGAGAATGTGTCCTATTGAAACACCTGAGGGACCAAACATTGGATTGATTACATCATTAGCTACCTACGCTAGAATTAATGAGTATGGTTTTCTAGAATCTCCTTATAGAAGAGTTGATAAGGAAACGGGAATTGTTTCAAAAGAAATAGATTACTTGACAGCTAATATAGAAGATGAATATATCATTGCTCAGGCTAACGAACCACTAGACGAATCGGGAAGGTTTTTTAATGAACGTGTTGTTGTTCGTGGTGCCAATGGAGCACCTGAGATTGTTCCGAGAGACACAGTTGATTACATGGATGTTTCCCCTAAGCAAATTATTTCTGTTGGAACAGCAATGATTCCTTTTTTAGAAAATGACGATGCTAACCGTGCACTGATGGGTGCCAACATGCAACGTCAAGCAGTGCCTCTTATGAAAACAGAAGCACCAATTATCGGAACAGGGATGGAGTTCAAAGCGGCTAACGATTCCGGTTCAGTAGTTATTGCAGAAAATGATGGGATTGTCATGTCTGTAGAAGCTAATAGGGTTTTAATCAGACGAGATGATACAGGTGGTATTGATCACTATAAAATATTGAAGTTTATTCGGTCTAATCAAGGCACATGCATTAATCAACGGCCAATTGTCAAAAAAGGCGATAAAATAAAAAAAGGACAAATCATTGCTGACGGACCTTCTACTGAAGATGGAGAGATTGCTTTAGGAAAGAATCTTCTTATCGGCTTTATGACTTGGGAAGGCTATAATTATGAAGATGCCGTTCTTTTAAACGAAGAATTGGTGATGGATGACGTATTGACCTCAATTCATATCGAGGAATATGAGTCCGAAGCGCGTGATACTAAGTTAGGGCCAGAAGAAATTACTAGAGACATTCCCAACGTAGGAGAAGATTCTCTTAAAGATTTAGATGAGAGAGGAATTATCCGTATTGGAGCTGAAGTAGAAGCAGGAGATATCTTAGTTGGTAAAGTGACACCAAAAGGTGAAACAGAGTTAACGGCAGAAGAGAGATTGTTAAGAGCAATCTTTGGTGAAAAAGCTAGAGAAGTTAGAGATACTTCTCTTAGGGTTCCTCATGGAGAAGCAGGGATAATCGTAGATGTGAAAGTCTTCACACGTGAAAACGGAGATGAGTTAAATCCAGGGGTGAATAAACTAGTTCGTGTTTATATTGCAACAAAAAGAAAAATTAACGTGGGAGACAAGATGTGCGGTCGCCATGGTAATAAAGGAGTTATTTCAAAAATATTACCTGTTGAAGACATGCCTTTCTTACCTGACGGAACACCACTTCAAGTTGTACTGAACCCATTAGGAGTACCATCGAGGATGAATATCGGCCAAGTACTGGAAGTTCATTTAGGATTAGCAGCTAAAAAACTCGGGTGGTATGTAGCTACACCAGTATTTGATGGTGCTAACGAAGAAGACATTTTTGAGGCATTGAGAATGGCAGGCTATCCGGAAGATGGTAAAATATTGTTACGAGATGGTAGAACTGGAGAACCTTTTGATGGACCTGTTACTGTAGGATACATGTATATGTTAAAATTACACCATTTGGTGGATGATAAAATTCATGCTCGTTCAACGGGCCCTTATTCACTAGTCACTCAACAACCTTTAGGAGGAAAAGCACAGTTTGGTGGACAAAGATTTGGAGAGATGGAAGTTTGGGCACTAGAAGCTTATGGTGCAGCCCATACATTACAAGAAATGCTAACAGTCAAATCGGATGATGTTACTGGACGTGTTAAAGCTTACGAGGCTATTGTCAAAGGCGAAAACATTCCAAAACCGGGAATTCCAGAGTCATTTAAAGTCCTAGTTAAAGAATTACAGAGTTTAGCTTTAGATATTAGAATTATGTCTGAAGATGATTCTGAAATCGATATGAAGGAATATGATGACTACGAGGATGTCAATTTAGAAATAAAAGCGGTCATTGGAAAAGAAGAATTTGATGGCAATGCAAGAGGCATGTCCGTTGAGGAAGTAGAATAATAATATGAATGAAGGGAGAGGACCCCTGAATGGAATACAATAATTTTGAATCTATTAGAATAAGTTTAGCATCACCAGAAAAAGTACTTGAATGGTCATATGGAGAAGTTAAAAAGCCAGAGACGATCAATTATAGAACCCTCAAACCTGAAAAAGATGGCCTTTTTTGTGAAAAGATCTTTGGTCCTACTAAAGATTGGGAGTGTCATTGTGGCAAGTACAAAAGAGTAAGGTATAAGGGTGTTGTGTGCGATCGATGTGGTGTAGAAGTGACTAAAGCAAAAGTTCGAAGAGAGCGATTAGGTCATATTGATTTAGCTGCACCTGTTTCACATATCTGGTATTTTAAAGGAATACCAAGTCGTATGGGATTAATGTTGGATATGTCTCCCCGATCATTGGAGAAGATTTTATATTTCGCTCAATATGTTGTTATAGATGGTGGTAACACACCATTGTCAGAAAAACAAATGTTATCAGAGCTTGAGTACAGAGAATACAAAGACGTATATGGTACAGCTTTCAAAGCAGCTATGGGCGCTGAAGCGATTAAAGCACTTCTAAAGAAAATTGATTTAGAAGCAGAGACTTTAGAATTAAGAAAAGCATTAAAGGATAGTAGTGGTCAAAAGAAAGTTAGAATTACTAGAAGGTTAGAAGTATTAGAAGCTTTTAGAAAATCAGGTAATAAACCGGAGTGGATGATTATGGACGTTGTTCCTGTCATTCCCCCGGAACTAAGACCGATGGTTCAACTAGATGGAGGACGATTTGCTACGTCAGACCTGAATGATTTATACCGAAGAGTGATCAATAGGAATAATCGTTTAAAAAGATTATTAGAATTAGGTGCGCCAGATATTATTGTAAGAAACGAAAAACGCATGCTTCAAGAAGCGGTGGATGCCTTAATCGATAATGGTAGACGTGGTAGACCTGTTACTGGACCTGGAAATAGACCTTTGAAATCTCTTTCTGATATGCTTAAGGGTAAACAAGGTCGATTTAGACAAAACTTGTTAGGGAAACGTGTGGATTATTCAGGTAGATCGGTTATTGTGGTTGGGCCAGAACTAAAGTTTCATCAATGTGGGTTACCAAAAAAGATGGCACTAGAATTGTTTAAACCTTTTGTGATGAAAAGATTAGTTGAAAACAATCACGCTCACAATATAAAAAGTGCTAAGAAAAAAGTAGAACGAGTAGATTCTCAAGTATGGGACGTATTAGACGAAGTGATTAAGGGTCATACAGTCATGCTAAACCGTGCACCAACTTTACATCGACTGGGTATTCAATCTTTTGAACCTGTTCTTGTAGAAGGTAAGGCAATCAAGTTGCATCCATTGGTTTGTACTGCATATAATGCTGACTTTGATGGAGATCAGATGGCTGTTCACGTGCCACTGTCAGTTGAAGCCCAAGCAGAATCAAGATTTTTAATGTTATCAATAAATAATATTTTAGCACCTAAAGATGGCAAACCAATCACAACGCCGACTCAGGATATGGTGCTAGGATGTTATTATATGACAATAGAAGTCCCAGGTAGCTTGGGTGAAGGAATGGTTTTTTCTAGTTATGATGAAATGCTTGTGGCTTATTACAATCGATT
>SKID01000183.1 GCA_007116605.1 Tissierellia bacterium | reverse complement strand
TTTTAAAATTAAAATGAAACAAAGGGTCACATAATGCGCGACTCTGATACGTGTTTTATCCTTTAATAAGCTGAAGTTGAAGCAAAGGATCACATAATGCGAGACGTGCTACTTATTCAGGATAAAAGTAACTCCCTGCTTCGTATGGATCCTTTGTCATGTCATTGGAACCTGTAAACTTTTATTATAGCTTGTAATTAATCTCCGAAAGTTCAAAGACTTGCGTCTTTTCCGCATTATAACCTGATTCAATAATTGTGATCATGGCTTCTGCTGTATCTAAGCTAGTCATTAAAGTAATGCCATTTTCAACAGCCACTCGTCTCATCATAAAGCCATCTCTTCGGCTGTCGTTGGCTTTTGTAGGTGTATTGATGATTAATGAAACTTGCCTTGCTTCAATTGCATCTATGATACTATCTTGCTTCCCTATTTTATTAATTTTCTTGCACGGGATGTTTTCACCCATTAAGTATTCGTAGGTTCCTTCTGTGGCTTGTAATGAATAGCCTTGACTGACTAGCCGTCTTCCCATTGATATAAAGCGAGGCTTATCTTCTGGCTTCAATGTCACCACAATGGGTAAATCTTTATTGGGTAACTTAAGGTGGCTACTCAATAAACCTTTGTATAGAGCTTCTAAAAAATCTTTTCCAATTCCAAGTGCTTCTCCTGTAGATTTCATCTCTGGTCCTAAACTAACTTCTGTACCTGCAATTTTTTGTGATGAAAACACCGGTACTTTAACGGTATACCCATGGCTAGTAGGATAAAGTCCTGTGCCATAACCTAACTCCTCTAATGAATAGCCCATCATCGTTTGAACGGCTAGTTGTATCATCGGCACTCCCGTTACTTTACTTATAAAAGGAACGGTACGGCTTGACCTTGGGTTAACTTCAATAATATAGACTTCATTTTCGTGCTCAATAAATTGTATATTTATGATACCCTTGACTGAAAGGGCTTGAGCCATTTGCTTAGAAATTGTGACGACTTTTTGTTGTATCTCTTGATTAATGGTTAATGGCGGATAAATAGAAATACTATCTCCCGAGTGGATGCCTGCTTTTTCTAAATGTTCCATAATGCCAGGTATGAGAATTTGTTGCCCATCTGAAATCACATCTACTTCAATTTCCTTTCCTGACAAGTATTGATCAATTAGTACTGGATTTTTTTTGTCTTTTTCAAACGCCCTTGTTAAATAATCAATTAATTCACTTTCATGGTAAGTTATTTCCATCCCTTGTCCACCTAGGACATATGAAGGTCTTACCAATACTGGAAATCCAATTTTTTTAACGGCATCAAGCCCTTCTTGTATATTCCAGACTGCTTTACCAATAGGTCTTTTTACATAAGCTTTTTCTAGCAACTGTTCAAATTTTTCCCGATCTTCTGCCATGTCTATATGACGAGAAGTGGTGCCATAAATAGGAATCCCCATATCATGAATGAAATTAGCTAGCTTAATGGCTGTTTGACCACCAAATTGAAGAATCACACCTTGGGGTTTTTCTTTTAAAACAATATTATACACTTCTTCTTCAGTCAGGGGCTCAAAATAAAGTTTGTCTGAAATATCAAAATCAGTACTCACTGTTTCAGGATTATTATTGATCATAATGGCTTCAAATCCTAGTTTTTTAAGTGCAAAAACACAGTGGACACAACAGTAATCAAATTCAATCCCTTGGCCAATTCTAACAGGTCCAGATCCTATAACAATCACTTTTGGTTTGTTTGATACTTCCACTTCATCAAATTGTTCATAAGTAGAATAAAAGTAAGGTGATACCGCTTCAAATTCACCACTGCAAGTATCTACCATCTTGAAAGACGGATTTATTTGATATTGCATTCTTTTTTTGAATATTTGAGTCACAGAAACATTCATTAATTGGCTAATTCCTTTGTCAGAAAAACCTAATTTTTTGATTTCTGTTAACCATTCTTTCGTTAGGTCTTCTAATTTAACCCGCTTTAACCATTCTTCTTTTTCTATAATATTTCGAATTTTGAGAATAAAAAATGGATCAATTTTTGTTAGCTGATGAACTTTATCAATACTATAGCCCCTTCTTAAAAGCTCAGAAGTAAAAAACAAAGATTCATCTGTAGGCTTTTGAACTTTTTCTTTTAATTCTTGTATTGATAGATTGGTATATTTAGTATTTGTTAATGTATATAAATTGTTTTCTAAAGATCGAATGGCTTTTAACAAGGCTGCTTCAAAACAAGCTCCGATAGCCATCACTTCTCCAGTTGCTGCCATCTGTGTCCCTAAAAATCGCTTCTCACTTTTCAATTTATCAAAGGGCCACTTAGGAATTTTAACCACTACATAATCCAATACAGGTTCAAAACAAGCATATGTTTTTTGTGTCACAGAGTTAATAATCTCATCAAGACCATAACCTAAAGCAATTTTTGTGGCCACTTTTGCAATGGGGTATCCTGTTGCTTTTGATGCTAGTGCTGATGATCGACTCACTCTCGGATTTATTTCTATAACAATATACTCAAAACTATCTGGATTTAATGCAAATTGAACATTGCATCCTCCTTCAATTCCTATGGCCTCTATAATATTAAAAGATGATTTCCTTAGCATTTGATATTCTTTATCCGATAATGTTTGTGATGGCGCTACAACAATACTATCACCTGTGTGAATACCAACAGGGTCTATGTTTTCCATATTACATACTGAGATGCAATTGCCTTTTGAGTCTCGCATAACTTCATATTCAATTTCTTTCCAACCTTTTATGCTTTGTTCAATCAAAACTTGATGGTTCAGGCTCAGATTTAATCCTTTTGTTAAAATGCTTTTTAAAGCGTTTTCGTCATCAGCAATACCACCTCCAGATCCCCCTAAGGTATAAGCTGGTCTAACAATCACTGGATAACCTATTTGATTAGCTACCTCTAAGCCTTTCTCTACTGAATAAACAATTTCACTCCTGACCACTGGCTCATTTATTTCTTCCATTAAAGCTCTAAACTTCTCACGATCTTCTCCCACTTTGATACCATATGCCTGTGTACCGATAATTTGGATGCCAAATTTGTCTAATAGACCTAGATCATAAAGATCGACCACTAAATTTAATGAGGTTTGTCCTCCCATTCCTGGCAAGATGGCATCTGGCATCTCTTTTTCTATAATCTTTGCAACATATTCCACTTGTAAAGGTTCAATATACACCTTATCGGCCACTTCTGGGTCGGTCATTATGGTTGCAGGATTGCTGTTAATCAAAATCGTTTCAATCCCTTCTTCTTTTAAAGCACGACATGCTTGTGTACCAGAGTAATCAAACTCTGCACCTTGACCAATAATGATGGGACCAGAACCTAGTACTAGTACTTTTTTTATCTGTTTATTGAGCGGCATATTTATCCTCCTGAATCATTGTGATAAAGTCATCAAAAATATAGCTTGATTCTTCTGGACCAGGGCTTGCTTCAGGGTGAAATTGAACACTCATAACTTTCCTGGCCAAACTCTTAAATCCTTCAATGCTTTGATCATTCATGTTTATATGTGTGATTTGAAAATCATCAGGTATAGTCTCTTTTTTGACTACATATCCATGATTTTGTGACGTTATTGTCACCCTATCAGTCATTACATTCTTTACTGGATGATTAGAACCTCTGTGTCCATAAACCATTTTTTCAGTGTCTCCACCACATGATAGGGCAATAACTTGGTGTCCTAGACAAATACCGATTATGGGAATAATGCCAATTAATGACTTCACTGTTTTTATCACATCATCAAGTTCTTTAGGGTCTCCCGGACCATTTGATAAAAAAACACCATCTGGATTTGATGAGAGAATTTCACTTGCACTGGTATGCGCTGGAAAAACAGTCAACTGACAATCTCTTTTAGTAAAGCTTTGTAGAATATTTTTTTTGATTCCTAAATCTAATACTGCAATCTGAAGATTTTGACCAGGTATCTTGTAAATTTCTTTTGTAGATACTTGTTTTACTGCATCTTTAGTAGGATTGTGGGTAAACAATTTTTTCACTTGCTCATATTGAATGTCTTGACCTGTGATCATCCCTTTTAGAGTGCCATTTTGTCGAATGAGTTTTGTTAAATACCTTGTATCCATTCCTTTGATACCCATAATTTTTTCTTCTTTCATGTAGGATTCTAAATCCATTTCATTTCTCCAATTACTTGGTCCTTGACAAGTTTCTCTGACTATTAAGCCCTTCACCTTCACACTACTGGATTGCAAATCTTCGTAATTGACACCATAATTACCTATTAAAGGGTAAGTCATGACGACAATTTGCCCAAAATAGGATGGGTCTGTTAAAATTTCTTGATAACCTGTCATTCCTGTGTTAAAAACCACTTCACCAATTGTTTCTTGAAGATGTCCAAATATTTCTCCTTCTAAAGTTAAACCATTTTCTAAAATCAATTTTCCTTTCATATATCCTCCCAAAAAAAATAGCAACTAGCAGCTCAAAAAACTGCCATTGCCTTCCTTATAAAATAAACTCAGTCTTTTATCAGTCATTGGTTTCTCCTTTTTAGCCTCTCGTGCTAAATTAAAGGTTTAGAGGAATATATCATATAAAGTCGATATTGTCAATAATTATTCACCGCTATGATCTAATAATTCTTTGATAAAAAATCTATTTCCTGTGAGTTCTAATAAAAATGACCAATGGACATCTCTTCTGTTTTCTTCATCATCATAAAGCCCCATTTTCACTCTCATGGTCACATATTCACCATATTTGTTGTACTCAACCGATTCAAGAGCATAATTACTTAATGGTGTTGTTTTTATTCGATGAAATGCACTCACTACCAATTCATCCACAAAGGGGAACTCCCTTTTTTCCATCATAGCTTCTAGCCAACCTTCTAACGATCGATAGGGGCTAATATAATCTTTATACAACAAGGTGGGGGTGGAAGCCAGGGGTACTTCGATATTATAGTAATTAAAAAAAACAGTATAACCATGGTTATTATTTAACTTAACAAAATCTATTTCTGGATGGGTTGTGGCGGTATTAATAATCGCGTAAAGCATTAAAGCTTCTTCCATCTCTGTTAATTGTGTTTCTGGTAAAAACTCATACTCTATATAAACCGTATCTGTTAAGACTGTAATATTTAAAAACACTAAAGAATTCATGTTGACAAAATTTACGGACTCGGTGGATCTTTTTTTGAGTAATCGTAATGCTTCTTCGATTTCTCTTGATTCATCGATTTCTGAAACACCTACTAATTCTCTAATTAAGCAACTTTGACTTTTGTTTGGAATATAAAGTTGTAAAAAAGCGCTTTGTTCAACTCGAAACGGCGAGACTTTAAAAACAGATTCATCTTCAATCCCTCTATGATAACAACCAGAAATCGCTACTGTTGTTATTAAAAGCAATATCATCGCTAGTATCCTATTTTTGATTTTCATCTTAAATCCCATTTCACACCTCTATATTGGTAATTTAATTGTAAAAATACTTCCTAGTCCAACTTTACTAACGACAGATACTGTACCATGGTGTAGATTAATAATTTGTTTTGCGATGGCTAGTCCTAAGCCCGTTCCGCCAGTATTTCTTGCCCTTGCTTTATCGACGCGATAAAAACGATCAAAAATATAGGGTATGTTATTTTCTTCAATGCCATATCCAGTATCTTCTATTTCAATGACAATAAACTCTCTATTTCTAAATAACCTTAGCTCCACCCGGCCATGGTCTGCTGTATATTTGATAGCATTATGGACCATATTGATAATCGCTTGACGTATTTTGTTTTCATCAATGTTAATCCAAATGCGATCTTTTTGACTAAAGTTTATTGTTATAGACTTTTGCAAAGCTAACGGTGTCAACTGGTCAATGACTTTTTTAATCACATCTGTAATGCATACCCGTTCATATTCTAAGATTAATTGTTT
>SKID01000045.1 GCA_007116605.1 Tissierellia bacterium | reverse complement strand
GTTATTGCTACAGGCTCTAATCCTTTAATCCCAAATATTCCCGGCCTTAGTTCAGTTGCTTATAAAACAAATCTAGATATTTTCCAACTCACTCACTTACCTAAAAAACTAATTATTCTAGGTTCTGGTCCCATTGCACTTGAATTGGGTCAAGGTTTTTCCCATTTAGGTGTAGATGTTTCAATCATCAGTCGATCATCTAGATTATTTGCTAAAGATGAGCCTGAAGTTCACGATCTAATGCTTTCTGTATTAGAAAAAAGTGGTATTAATTTGTATCTAGAAGCTACTATTGATAAAGTCGAAGAAATGGACAAAAGGGTTACAGTCCACTTTTCTCATCAAGGGACAGGGCATACAATGACTGGTGATACCTTACTACTAGCACTAGGAAGACAGCCTGCTACCCAATCTCTTGGTCTCGAAAATACGAAAGTTCAATGTAATGAACAAGGATTTGTTTTGACTGATAAGACTTTAAAAACCCATGAACCTAACATTTATGCTTGTGGTGATGTGGTTGGTCCTTATTTGTTTACTCATATGGCAGGCTATCAAGCCGGGATCGTGGTGAGGAATGTTCTGTTTAAGCTAAGGGCTAAAGTGAATTATCAGAAAGTCACTTGGTGTACTTATACAAAGCCCGAAGTCGCTCATGTGGGATTACTTGAAAAACAAGCAAAGGTCTCTTCTCTCCATAGCGAAACATTGTTTCTGCCTCTAAATGGCAACGATCGTGCAAAAACTGATGATAATCGCATGGGCTTTTTAAAACTGATCATCGGGAAAAAAGGTCATCTTATTGGTGCAACCATAGTTTCTGAAGATGCAGGCAATTTAATCACCTTAGCAACCCTTGCAATGAACCAAAAACTAAAAGTATCCCGATTTTTAAGCCTGATTTACCCCTATCCTACAACGGCTGAACTATATAGTGCTATTGCCTTGGAAAAAACTAAACAGTCATTAAAACCTTGGCACAAAAAAATCATCAAAACATTATTGCTTAAGTAATTTTATCCGATGACTCACTGTGCTCAGAGCTTCTTTGCTTATAGAGGGCTAAGCACTTTAAAGTCTGTGGATAAGGGTCTCTTGTGTTTATATAGCATTTTAAACGCTATCTGAATCCAAGAGTCCTGTTCATAAGTCATCTCGTATGATATTCATGGCTAAGCACACTAAAAATTAGCTGACTTCTATATTTATTCTTGTACAGGTTAGATTCTCTGAATGTACCCTCGTGAACCATGCCAAGTTCTAGGTATAATTGGATCCCTTTGGTATTTTCTTCAAAGACATCTAGCCAAAACCGATGACATTTAAGTACGTCAAAACAGTAACCCATCAACCCTAAAATGACTTCTTTGCCGTAGCCTTTATTTTTTTTATCAATGACAATGCGTCTTAACTCATAGCTATGAGATTTTGAATCTAAAGCCGATAGGATAAAACCCACAGGTTCTTTATTAAAATCTTCAATCATCCGTAAAAACACGTTTTTTGCCTGAATTTCTGCCACATGTTCATCATAAGTGCCTTGAAAGACGTAGTCTTGGTTTTGTTCTTCTTGTTCTAATCTCATGATATAAGGGATATCCGTTTCCTTTGCTGGTCTTACTCTTAATCGTGCTGTTGAAAATAATATGTTCATAGTCTTGTCTCCAATGCCATTAATACTTCTTGGGCATTTCCCTGTATGACCAGATCAAACAGGGTTGTAGCTACCGATTCTCTATTAATAAAGACTTTTTTCCCTTTTGTCATTTCAGGCAATTGACTGACTGGATAGACTCTTAGACTTGTGCCGATGACAATGACTAATGTGGATTTATGAATTTCCACCATTGCCTGTTCCAACAAACTCATTGGCAAACTCTCACCGAAAAGAACCACATTGGGTCGAAGAGGTCCTCCACAATATTGACAAGGTTTTTTATGAATAAAGTCACTTTCAGTCGCTTTTTTTTGGCAGTGATGACATCTGAATTCACGAATAGTCCCATGTAAGGGCAATATCTTTTGGCTACCTGCTAATTGATGAAAACCATCCACATTTTGGGTAATTAAAGTTTTGACTAATCCTCTCTTTTCCCAATCAGCAATAATTCTGTGTCCATCATGTGGGTTTTTTGTGTTCAAAGTTTCTACTCTCATTTTGTAAAATTCATGAAAGAGTTTGTAGTTCTCTTCAATAGTTTCAGGTCGTGCGACTTGCATAGGGTCTATTTTTGTCCATAAACCTTGGGATGATCTAAAGTCTGGTATTCCGCTTTCAGTTGACATGCCCGCACCTGTTAAGATGACGGTGTATGATGATTGCTTCATTAACTTGGATAATTGGTCAAGGTTATTTTCTCTCATATGATCTCCTTTCAAATGGAAACATCTGGCTAGGGATACAACTGCATCTTCGTTGCTGACTATCAAGGATGAAATAGTGTCCTCCCTACTTAATATTTAGATCCTTTTCTTTTTTAAGATTTAAATGAAGAAAAGGATCACATAATGCGCGACTCGGACACATATTTAATCCTTTTATTCACTGAGGCAAAATGAATAATCATGCGCATCTCAGATGCATGTTATATCCTTTTATCTCACTAAAGCGAAAGGAAGCAAAGAATCCAATTATGCGCGAATCATCAACAGGACTCTTGGGTTCAGATATCGTTAAGACGGCAACTGAACCTTAGAGACCCTTATCCAGGGACTCTCCAGGGCTATTCCTCCACTTAAACTAGTGGGGATTTTGTCATGTGAGTCATGGGAGATGCATGTTTAATCCCCTATTAGCATTGGATAATAGCGCTACCCCAATAAAGCAAAAAAGATTAACTATTTTCCTCAAGAGCGCCCTAATTCTAGTAACTTAAAGGATAAAATCCGCACCTGAGTTGCGCATTATGTGGTTATTTGCTTCATTTAAACAATAAAAAAGCAAATGACCTAAATACTAAGCAGCGAAGATGTGCTTTTATCCTTGATACGAAGCAACGAGGGAAACATATTGATCTATAAAAACAAAACGGGTAGCGCGATGTACTACTTCACCTAGCTTAATCTGGGTAGCGATATCGGGGCTCTCGCTTTTCTAAAAAAGCTCTTACTCCCTCTTCTCCATCTTGAGAAGCACATAAGCTTGCAAAATATTGATCTGCCATGTCCAATCCTTGCTTTAAATTCAGATCTTCGGTTTTATAAAAACAAGCTTTGCCCAATGCAATAGCCTGCCTACTTTTGTCAGCTAGTTTTTTTGCCCATTTCATTGTTTCTTCTTCAAGCATATCGTCTTTCACCACTTTATTGATTAAACCCCAAGACAATGCTGTCTTTGCATCGATAAGGTCTCCTGTAAGTATCAGTTCCATTGTTCTTTTCCGACCAATGTTTTTTAAAAGAGGTACTGCTGGTCCCATACAAAACAAACCTATATTGACAGCTGTAGCTCCAAATCGAGCACTTTCACCTGCTATGGCTAAGTCGGTAGCTGCAACAATACCTACACCATTGGCCACGGCTAAATTGTGAACAGAAGCAATCACAGGTTTTTTCATTTCAGTCATGGTTAAATTCATTCTGCCCATTAATCCATGCCAATCTACATACTCAGCATGAGATTTTCCATCCACATATTTTACATCAATGCCTGCGCAAAAGTTTTTACCGTTACCATTAATAATCACCACTGCTATCTCTGGATTTTGATCCATTTCGAGAAGGGCTTGATTTAACTCTAATGCTAATGGGATGGTAAATGTGTTATAGGCTTCTGGTCTATTTAAGGTTATTTTGCCAATTTGATCCACTTTTTCAACAACAATTGTATTGTATGTCATCCTTTTCCTCCTAATTAATGATATTTCATTATATCATGAATCCTATTCTTCTGGAGACAAAAACCATTTTCTTGGCATTAAAAAACACTTTCTCAACTTTTGATTTAAGTTTTGAAAGTGTTTTAAGCTCATTTCATATGATAACAAAAGGTTAATCAGTGGTTTTTCACTAATAAGCCTTATCCTTTGACGACTAAGTTAATAATCTTACCAGGCACATATATTTTTTTAACAATATTTTTACCGGATATATATTGTTGTATACCTTCATCTTCTAAAGCTGCTTGAATAGCTTGTTCTTGATTAGCATCTTTTTCTATGGTGACTTTGCCTCTCATTTTCCCATTGACTTGAACTGGAACTTCAATGACATCTTCTACAGTTTTTGATTCATCCCATTCCGGCCATTGAGCTTCATTGAGCATCCCACCAAATTGTTGCATTTCCCATATTTCTTCAGTAATATGGGGTGCAATGGGATTTAACAATAATAGCAAAGTCTTATACTCATCTTTTGTCACTTTTGACTGATCATAGAAGGCATTAATCAAAGTCATCATGGCTGCTACAGCTGTATTGTACTTCATTTCTTCAAGGTCTTCCGATACTTTTTTGATGGTTCGATGCATAATCGACTCTAATTCTTTAGAATACCCTGGCTCATCAACCACTAATTCTTGTAATTTCCAAACACGATCTAAAAATCTTTTAGATCCTTTTACTGCACTGTCATTCCATGGCGCTGGCTTTTCATAGTCTCCTATGAACATGATATAAGTTCTTAATGTATCCGCTCCAAATTCATCAATAATATCATTAGGATTGACCACATTGCCTTTGGACTTAGACATTTTATCTCCATCTTCTCCCAAAATCAATCCTTGTGCTGTTCTTTTTGCATAGGGTTCTTTAGTTGGCACTTCACCAATATCATACAAAAATCGATGCCAAAATCTGGAATACAGCAAGTGTCTCGTCACATGTTCCATGCCACCATTATACCAATCTACCTGTCCCCAATAATTCAATTTTTCTTGACTGGCAAAAGCTTGATTGTTTTTGTTGTCCATATATCTTAAGAAGTACCAACTGGATCCTGCCCATTGAGGCATTGTGTCCGTTTCTCTACGAGCCGAGCCTCCACATTTAGGACAAGTGGTATTGACCCATTCCTCTATAGCTGCTAAGGGAGACTCCCCTGTATCTGTAGGTTCATATCGGTCTACTGCAGGCAATAACACGGGTAAATCTTCATAAGGAACTGCTACTATACCACAATCTGGACAATGAATAACAGGGAAAGGCTCTCCCCAGTATCTTTGCCTATTAAATGCCCAATCTTTCATTTTGTAATTAATGGTTCTTTTTCCTAAGTCATTCTTCTCAAGATAGTCAATGATTTTATTAATAGCCTCAGGTACTTTTAATCCATCAATTAAGGGTGAATTGATCAAAATGCCATTTTGAGTATCTGTATACGCTTCTTCTTCGATATTGCCACCTTGAATTACTTCGACAATTGGAATATTAAACTTCCGTGCAAACTCCCAGTCTCTCGTATCATGACCAGGTACCGCCATAATTGCACCAGTACCATAACCCATCATCACGTAATCCGCAACCCAAATGGGCATTTCTTCTTGGCTAACTGGGTTAATTGCTTTTAGGCCTTTTATCTCAACGCCAGTTTTTTCTTTAGCTAATTGAACTCTTTCAAATTCTGTTTTTTTCTGAGCTTCATTTTGGTAATGATGTATTTCTTTCATGTTTAAAATATCATCATGATATTTTTGTAAATACGGATGTTCGGGTGATATGACCATAAAAGTAGCACCATATAAGGTGTCTGGTCTAGTCGTAAACACTCTTAAGAAATCTTCTTTATCTTTTATCTGAAAATCAACCTCTGCACCTACTGAACGACCAATCCAATTTTCTTGCTCTAGTCGTATTCTAGGCAAATAGTCTACTTCATCTAGTCCATCTAATAGCTTTTCTGCATACTCCCGAATTCTAAGAAACCAAACATCTTTTTGCATTTGATGGACTTCACTACCACATCGATCACACTTACCTTCTCTAAAGTCTTCATTGGCTAAGACCACTTTACATCCCATACAGAAATTAACAAAAGT
>SKID01000320.1 GCA_007116605.1 Tissierellia bacterium | reverse complement strand
TAAAGCTTCTATGTCTTCTTTTTGATTGTTAAAGTCATCAATCAAGACATATTCATAGGTCACTCTTCTGCCTGTCATTAAAGTGTATTTCTCACAAACACTAATTAATTTTTCTAAAGGTTGCGATTTGGACGCTGGGATAATTTGATTTCTTTTTTCTGGAATTGCCGAATGTAAACTAATGGCTAAGTTTACTTCCCAACTATCTTTCATAGATTGTTCAATTCCTTGTATTAAACCACAAGTTGAAATTGTAATCCTTCTTTTGCTTAAATTCATCCCTTTAGGATGTGTGATCATTTGTATAAAACGATTCATATGAGTATAATTGTCAAAGGGTTCCCCAGTTCCCATTACAACAACATTAACACTCTGGATAGATAAATCTTTTTGAATCTCATAGATTTGTCCCAGCATTTCAGATGGATACAGATTTCTTTCACAGCCATTTTTTGTAGAAGCACAAAAAACACACCCCATGCGACATCCAACTTGGGATGAAATGCAAATACTATCGCCAAATTGATATTTCATGTACACTGACTCAATCACATGATGATCATCTAACCTAAAAAGATATTTCTTGGTATCATCTTGTTTTGAAACCAGTTTGTCTTGCTGTTTTATCCCTCGAAAAGGATGTTGACTAGCAAACTGAAGCATCATATTTTTTGGCATATTGCTGATATCCTCATAGCTTGTTATTTTATTGCTATGAATCCACCGAAAGAGTTGTTCTCCTCTAAAATTGGGATAGTTCTCATCTTTCATCACTCTTAAAATCTCATCATAAGTTAAATCATTAATATACATAGCCACTCCATAACTAAACTATTTTATTATATCATAGGACTCCCTAATATTTACAGTACTCTTTCAATATAAGCAATAAAAAAACCATCTGTTTCATGAATATGTGGTAATAACTGAATATAACCTGGGTATATTATGTCATTTATCTCAAAGCTAATTAATCGATAGCCTGAGTTTTCTCCTAAGAATCTCTCTATTTGATTAATATTTTCATCATCAAACACAGAACAGGTGGAATAAATCAATCTTCCCCCTCTCTTAACATATTTTGATGCATTTGTCAGTATTTGGTATTGGATTTTTTGAATAGCCTTTAAAGAATTTAGTGATTCTTTGTATTTCACTTCAGGCTTACGCCTAATAATCCCTGAGTTGCTACATGGTACGTCCGCAATAGCATAATCAAATTGAGATTCAAATTGAGATTCAAATAGTGTACTATCCTGTATCATCAATTTCACATTATTTAACTTAAGCCTTTCAATTTGTTGTTCAACTAGCTTTAATTTATGCTCATAGATATCACAGCCTATAATGTGAGTGTTTCCTTTTGTCCATTCTGAGGCATGTAATGTTTTGCCACCTGGAGCACAACATAAATCTATCAATCGTTTGCCCGATTGGGGGTTCAATATCTCAGTGACTAACATGGAACTTTCATCTTGTGGTGTTATAAGACCTAATTGATAAGCATCTGTTTGATCAAATTGGTGAGGATTTAATAGTTTTAATCCTGATTTAGCATATTTAGTTTTTTCTAGTAACTTAGGATCAAAGTAGGACTGTTCCAAAAAAGTATCTCTGTCTATTAATTGATGATTAATTCTTAGTACGAGTTCAGGTCTACTATTTGATGCCAAACAATAAGCTATTATTTCATCATATTCCCACTGTTTTTGCAACTGATTTACAAAACTAATCGGAAATGAATACTGAATGGAGATTTTTTGTGGAGGCTCCAGTTTTTCTATGCTTTCGATTATTCGATCTTTTTCACGACTAATTTTTCTTAATATACCGTTGACAAAGCCTTGGCTCTTAAACAATTGCTTTTTTGTAATCTCAACACTCTCAAAAAGAATGGTCTTATCAGAAGTATCTGAATAAAACAGCTGAAAAACCGCCAACCTTAAAATATTAAGTACTTTTGGATGAATTTTAGATTGTTTAATATGGGCGTATTGACTTATCACCCAATCGCAAAAGATTAAGTTTTCTATCACACCATAGACATGATAAACATACCAATCTTTTTCTTGTCTCTTGGTAATCGACTGGATATCATTTTTAATGACTAAGTTAGAGTATCGATGCTGATGAATAATTGCATCTAAAGCTTGTAATACAAGGTTTCGATTCATGTCTTTCTCCAAAAAACAAGGTTACTGCAAAACCGTATTGCGGGTAACCTTTTTAATCTTTATTGATTCCATGACTACAGTTCTAAGAGTCCCCCTTTAACAAAAAGAAGATCAAACACTGTTGGATCTATGGATATGGGTTTCTAGCATTCAATCATTTTATCGCCTTCGTCCAGACAACATAATCAATCTGAAAAGTTGACTTAATGCAGTCAGTGCTGCGGCCACATAAGTTAATGCTGCAGCATCAAGTACTTTTTTAGCTTGACCTAGCTCTTCATTTTGCAAAAGATCTAATCCTTCTAACTCCATAATGGCTCTATTACTTGCATTAAACTCTACAGGTAAAGTGACTAATTGAAACAGAACAATGGCTGAGAATAAAATAATTCCCACTTGAAACAGTCCAGCAAATCCTAAAAATAGACCTAGTAACACCAAAACCCAAACGACCTTAGAACTAAAACTGACTACTGGCACCATTAGATTTCTAAACTCTAAGGGTACATACCGATTAGCATGTTGAATGGCATGTCCTACTTCATGAGCGGCTACACCATATGCAGCAATTGAACGACTGCCATAAACCGATTGTGAAAGCCTCAACACTTGCGTCCTCGGATCATAGTGATCCGTTAAATGACCTTTCGATTGTTCAATCTTCACATGGTGCAAACCATTATTTGCTAATATTCTTTGTGCAATATCATAACCTGTATAGCTAGATTGACTATAAGCTTGAGAATATTTGGCAAAAGTATTTTGTACTTTTTGCTGAGCATACATGGATATGAGTATTGCTGGTATTAGTATAATAAATGTAGAATCAAAAAACATTTAATCATCTCCTATCTTATAACCTTTTTCTAATTGATTGCCTTTTAAAAATGCTTCTATTGACATTTTTTTCTTGCCTGGAAACTGAACATCCTTAACATAGATCACACCATCTTTGCAAGTAATGGCTAAACGGGAAGGTCCTACCTCTAATATCGTTCCCGGTTCCACACCATGTGCCATTATTTTATAAGAGGTATCTGATATTTTTACCATTTTCCCTTTATAATTGAAAACAGCACTTGGCCAAGGCGTTAAACCACGAATTAAATTATGCACGTGTAACACATCTTGCTTCCAATCAATGTGAGACATGGATTTTTGTAACATAGGTGCGTAAGTGGTCAGTATCTCGTCTTGATCATTAGGCTTAATGTCTTTTTCAAGAATATCTCTAATGGTTTCAGTAATCATTTGACTTCCTAAATTCATTAGACAATCATGAAGCATACCTGCAGTCATCTTCTCATCAATAATGACTTCTCTCATTGCATAGACAGGTCCTGCATCTAATGCTTTGACTACCCTCATAATACTCACGCCCGATATTTTTTCACCTCTTATAATAGACCATTGTATTGGTGCTGCTCCTCTAAATTTAGGCAATAATGAAGCATGGACATTTAAAATATCTATCTTGGGTATATTCAGTATCTTTTGTGATAAAATTTGTCCATAAGCAACAACGACAATAAAATCAGGATGATAAGCTTGAATGGTTTGAATACTCTCTTCAGTGTTGACATTATCAGGTTGAAACACAGGACAATTTAATGCTTGTGCTGTTTTTTTTACAGGAGTCTCTAACCATTTCTGTCCTCGTCCTGTTTTTTTATCTTTTTGAGTGACCGTCAATACCACATCATGGTCTTTATGAAGTGCTTTGAGACAGGGCACTGCAAAATCTGGCGTTCCCATAAAAACGATTCTACTCATTGATTATTTCCTCTGGAATGATTTTATCAATAAATAAAACACCTTCTAAATGATCTAATTCATGGCAAATACAAACTGCTTCAAGCCCTTCTGCTGTTCTTTTGACTTGCTCACCTGATTCATTCATATATTGAATACTTACTGACTCAGGCCTTTTTACTGACCCTGTTTTTTCTGGAACGCTTAAGCAACCTTCAGTAAATACTTGCTCTCCTGACTTTTCAATAATCTCAGGATTAATCATCTTAATGGGACCTTCTCCAAGATCCATAACCACCGCTCGTTTTAGCACACCCACTTGCACAGCTGCTAAACCAATTCCTTCATTTTCATACATGGTATCCACCATATCATCTAATAGTTGCAAAATTCGATCATCAATGTTGTCAATTACCCTGCTTTTTTTTCTAATAATCTCGTCTCCTTCAATCCTTAAATTTCTAACTGCCATAATTGCCTCCTAAACTGCTGAAGGGTTAATATCAATGGATATATCTATTCCCTTATAGCTTCTATTTAAAATGATTTGCCTTAAAGTATTCTTAATTTCTTTAGAAACGGTTTTATGATGCTTCAGAACAATTGTAATCCTGTATTTGTTATTTATTTTGTATATGCCACTTTTTTCAGGCTGGAACAATATCATCTTTTTATCATTAAGTAACTGGGCATATTCTTTTTTTAGTTCGTGATATTTTTCATTAGCAAAACGATACAATACTGTTTCATCTATTGTAGCAAAAGTCATAGCGATCATATCCACATAAGGTGGGTACCGAAATTCTTTTCTTAAAGCTAATTCCATTCTGACAAAAGCATCATAATCATTATTTTTTGCATGTACAATACTATAATTTAGTGGATCATAAGTCTGTACAATCACCTGTCCAGGTTTATCTCCTCTTCCTGCCCTTCCACTGACTTGTGTAATGAGCTGGTATGATTTTTCATTAGATGAATAAAAAGGTAAGTTAATGGTTAAATCAGCCGATATGATCCCCACTAATGTCACATTGGGAAAATGCAATCCTTTAGCAAGCATTTGTGTCCCTATTAACAAATCAATCTGCCCATCTTTAAAGTCATTATAGACTTTTTCAAAACTCGTCGCACCTTGTGTCACATCTAAATCCATTCTTGCGATTCTTGCTTTTGGAAAATTCTTTTCAATGATTTCTTGAATTTTCTCAGTTCCCGCTCCAAACAACTTAAACGCTTCACTTTGACACTCTGGACAATGTTGTAAAAGTTTTTTAGTGGCACCACAGTAATGACAAATCAAATATCCTTTTTGCTTATGATAGGTCATTGTGATATCGCAATGTTCACATTTTAACGTAAAACCACAGCTTCTACAAGCTAAAAACCTCGAATACCCTCTTCGATTTAAAAACAGGATTACTTGTTCCTTTTTATTTAATGTTTCTGAAATCGCTTCTGCAAGTCTTAAACTAAACATACTGGTGTTCCCTGCGTTTAATTCCTCTCTCATATCAACGACTTCAATAGCAGGCATCGAAGATGCATTTGCACGATATTGCATATTAAGGAGATGGTAATAACCTTTCATGGCTTTTAAATAAGCTTCTGCTGATGGTGTTGCTGTTCCTAACATCACTTTAGCACCAATCAAATGGGCTAATTTTTCGGCCACTTCAATAGTGTCATATTTTGGAGACAATGAAGAGCGATAAGTTTCTTCATGGGCTTCGTCGACAATAATCAAATCTAAATCCCTGACCGGTGCAAAAAGTGCCGATCTTGGACCGATAATTATGTCTGCTTGATTATTATATGCTTTCAGCCACGATTCTTGTCTTTCCTTCAATGTTAGTTTGCTGTGAATCACTGCCAATTTATTGCCAAAGCGATGATGAAATCGCTGAATGGTCTGAGGCGTCAATGCAATTTCAGGCACTAGCAGAATGGCTCTTTTGTTTTTATCTAACACTTTTTTGATTAACTGCATATAGATTTCAGTTTTACCACTCCCTGTAACGCCATGAAGCAGGAAAAAAGCATGGTCGCTATTTT
>SKID01000289.1 GCA_007116605.1 Tissierellia bacterium | reverse complement strand
TTCGTTTAAAATGGTTGAAAAAAACTTATTGTAATCATAGTACTTACTCATGCATTCAATATTGCCAATCTATTATATCATTGCCATCTCAAAGTCATTGTGAGCGTAGATTGCTATTTGTAAACTAGGATCTTTCGTTTTCATGATAGCGTCAATATGATCCAGAAAAACTTTTTCCATGCCATAATGGCTTGTATCAACAATGATTAAATTATTCTCATAAGCCACTTGAGTTTGATGATGAGTGACATCACCTGTTAGATAAACATCTGCACCTGCTTTTTTAGCTACTGATACAAAGTCACCACCGGCACCTCCACAAAAAGCGATACAACGAATCATAGGGTTGTGTTTATTGTCAATCCCATTCACAGCTATGTTTTCTAAATTAAAAGATGTTTTAACCTGTCTTAAAAAAGCATCTATTGATAATGGATTTTCCAGCTGGCCTACCCCACCTAAACCATCATATTCTGTGCCCGTCAGCCCAGGTATTAAAGGTCTGCAATCTAATAATCCTAATCGATCAGCAATCATTGTGTTCATGCCCTTTGATGTCGCATCATAATTAGTATGTAAGGCCATACAACTCATGTCATTCTGGATTAATTTTTTAAACATTTTTCCTTTGTAGGTGGATAAATCAATTTTCTTAACACCCTCAAATAGGAATGGGTGATGAGTCACTATCAAGTCTGCCTTTAAATGAATAGCCTCTTCTAATACACGGTCAGTTAAATCCATGGCAATCATAACCTGTTGTACTTTTTTAGTTGGATTCATAATTTGATATCCTGAATTATCCCAACTTTCTTCCATAATAGTAGGAAATAACTCTTCAAAAAATTCAATCCATTTTTCTAATGTGATACTCATCTAAAAGTGCCTCCATTCTTGTGTTTTTTTCTATTAACCATGCCCGTTTTTCTTTTGCCTTGCCCTTCAGTGTTAAGTCTTGAATGATTTTATGATTGATACTCATTCTATATTGGATCAATTCTGATAAAAGAGGATCTTTTCTTTCTAATAAAATTGGACTAAACTCATAGTAAATCGGGTCAAGGGGTAAGCTAACCACTCCTGTCCAAATCACTTTAAACATTTCATAATAATGATGTCCTTCTTTAACTATTCTCTCGTCAATAAACTTAAATCCATTCAAATATAGAAAGCCTCTTAAGCGATTTGCTGCATTCATAGGTTGTAGAATAAATGTATGGCTTGAATTCACTTCATCTAGCTTATCTTCAATCATTCTTTGAATTAATAATCCCCCCATCCCTGCAATAATAAAGGTATCTACATCCTCCATGCTTAAAGGTTGTAGTCCATCACCAAATAAAAGATCAATCTCTTCATTCATTTCTTTAGCGTTAATATAATTCGCTGCTGATAATAAGGGTCCCGAATTAATGTCTGTAGCTATGACCCAATCACAATAATCTCGCATAATCAACTCCACCGGTATATATCCGTGATCTGTCCCAATGTCAGCTATACAATGTGTTGGTTCTACTAGAGAAATGATTCCTTCTAATCGATGACTCAACTTGTTTGTTTTTTCTCTGTCCATGTCCTCTCCAATGAACTAAAGGTTCGTTTCCGAACCTTTAGTTGTTCTAATTCAGTTAATGGGATTTTACTCTAAATAATCTTTTAGTTTTTTACTTCTACTAGGATGTCTTAATTTCCGAAGTGCCTTAGCCTCAATTTGACGTATTCGTTCTCTAGTCACTTCAAATTCTTTACCCACTTCTTCTAATGTTCTCGCTCTTCCGTCATCTAATCCAAAGCGCAATCTCAAAACTTTTTGTTCTCTTTCAGTCAATGTTTCTAAAACATCCACCAACTGTTCTTTTAGCAATGTCGAAGTTGCCGCATCCGCTGGAGCTTGTGCATCATCATCCGGTATAAAGTCTCCTAAATGACTATCTTCTTCCTCTCCTATAGGAGTTTCTAAAGAAACAGGCTCTTGGGCAATTTTAAGGATTTCTCGAACTTTTTCAGGCTCCATATCCATTTCTAATGCAATCTCTTCTGGTGTGGCATCTCGACCTAATTCTTGCAACAATTGACGTTTGACACGAATGAGCTTATTAATGGTCTCAACCATATGGACAGGAATACGGATTGTTCTTGCTTGATCTGCAATTGCCCTTGTAATGGCTTGTCTAATCCACCAAGTAGCATATGTACTAAATTTATAGCCTTTTTTGTAGTCGAATTTTTCAACGGCCTTAATCAGTCCTAAATTACCTTCTTGAATTAAATCTAAGAACAACATGCCTCTACCTACATATCTCTTAGCAATACTGACAACAAGCCTTAAATTAGCTTCAGCTAATCTTGACTTAGCTTCCTCATCATTATTCTCCATGCGCTTAGCAAGCTCAACTTCCTCTTCACCGGTTAATAAGGGGACTTTTCCTATTTCCTTTAAATACATTCTTACAGGGTCATCAACATTAACCCCTTTAAGTAATATAGAGTCTGATTCCGTTTTTATACGATCAACAATATCTACATCGATATCATTATCTTTATCCTCATCATCTAACTTATCGTCATCTGTATCCGTCACAATAAGATCATCTTGAAATCCAAGAATCTCTATTTTGTTATCTTCTAAAAACTTATAAATATCGTCAATTTCTTCAGGTGAAATGTCTACTTTTTCAAAACTATCAACAATGACTTTATACTCTATAAAACCTTCTTTTTTGCCTTTTTTCCTTAGCTGTCCTTTTAAATCTTCAATCATATTTGGCTCTTGTATCACTTTTACATCTTCCTTTGATTTACTCATCTTGTTGCCCCCTTAATCTAAGTATTTCTCTATCCAAGTTGGTTATTTTTTCGGTATATTGCGGGTCTTCAGGGTTGTTTGTCAATTCCTGTTTTATCTGTCTTCTTACTTGTGTTAAATGATCTACTTGTATCTTAATTAAGTAATCATCTACTATTTGACAAATTTCTTCAATGGTTACTTTGATGTTTTTAAACTCACCTTCTTTTTGAGTATGTGATGCTTTTGAATCTTTTATTATATCAAATATATGTTGTTTGTGCTTCATATATTGAAAAATATCTTGAGGATATTTTTTTTCAATGTAATGGATAATCCAAGGATTGTTTCTTATTAACTCGATAAAATCATCTTCATAAGTGCTCTTTTTACTATTTCCCATAGGCATTTTGGACAAAGTTGTTGGTTTACTTTGGATTACCTTGCGAAATGACTTTTTTAATTCTTGGGTTGCTGCTTCTTTTGATACATTGAGTTTATTCGCAATGCGCTCAAAATAGAGTTCTTTTTCTACGGCATTTGAAACATAATTTAAGTTCTCAGCCATTTGTCTTAAATACAGCAGTTTCCCATCATCTTGATTCAAATCATACAAACGGCTAAAATAGCTATCAAGAAAATCAAAATATTCTTGCCCTTTATCGATTTTATCCTGATATTTTGATTTTCCATACTGTGTTAAGTAGTCATCTGGATCCATTTTATCAGGTAAGATAATGACTCTTGCTGATAAACCTAATGATTTCATCAAGTTAGATGCTTTTAAAGCTGCTTTCATCCCTGCTTGGTCAGAATCATAAGATATGAAAAATTCTTTACTATATCTCTTTAGCAATCTGACTTGTTCAATTGTCAAAGCTGTTCCTAAAGAAGCAACGGCATTCATATATCCATGACTCGCTAACTTAATCACATCCATATAACCTTCTGTCAATATTAATCCATTTTTACCTTCTTGTTTGGCATGATTTAAATTGTATAGATGGTGTCCTTTATGAAATATCTCCGAATCAGGCGAGTTAATATATTTGGGCATGGTATGGTCCATTACTCGCCCACCAAAACCAATGACGCGTTTTTTCAAGTCAAAAATGGGAAACATAATGCGATTTCGAAAACGATCATAATAATGTTGACTGCCTTCTTTTTTGACTACTAGACCATTATGGAGCATTTCTTGCTCATGATAACCTTTTGCCTTAAGGTGTTTAATGAGCCCATCCCATTGATTGTGAGAATATCCTATTCCAAAAAACTTTTGTACCCGCCGTCCAACTCCTCTTTTTTCGAGATATCTCATGCCATCCTCGAAAGTTTGAAGATTTTGAAAAAAATAGACCGCGGCCTCTTTGTTCATCTCATATTGACGCTCATATTCTTTTTTTGACTTCTGTGATTTTTTTTCAAGTTCTAGATTGATGCCTCCTCTTTCGGCAAGTTGAGTCACTGCCTCAATAAAGCTTAAATGATGATACTTCATCATAAAACTCACTACATCGCCACCTTCTCCACATCCGAAACAATGATAAAATTGTTTTTCAGCCGAAACTGAGAAAGAAGGCGTCTTTTCATTGTGAAAAGGACATAATCCCATGTAATTATTACCAGTTCTTTTGAGCACTACATGAGCACCAATGATGTCAACTATATCATTGGCTTGCGTAATTTGTTCAATTTTTTCTTCACTAATAGGATTTGACATAGTACCACCATTATATCAAATTACGGAACAAAATTATATACTTTTTAACTCCATATGTCAATAATTATTTATCCCATGGTAGTGGGACAAATAAATCATTGAATTTTTTGATTGCATACCGATCTGTCATACCCGCAATATAATCTTTGACTAACTCTTCCCGACCATATTTCTCAATATCTTCTTCTAATGCAATCGCTGCTGTATTCTCCATATAATAGTTAAATAGATCTGTCATAATTTTAGCCGCTTTTCGATCTTCACTTTTTGCAATATCGTTATAATAAATGTTTTCAAACATGAAAGTTCTGAGGGCATCCGTTGCTTGTTTAATCTCTGAACTCATGACAATTTTAGGCTTCCCATAGGATTGTTGAATGATATCCAAAATCATGGTATTAATGCGCACGCCATGACTATCCCCTAAAATATGCAAGAGTTCTTCTGGGATATTTGTAATACTTACAATTCCAGCTCTTTTTGCATCATCAATGTCATGGTTAAGGTAGGCAATGCGATCTGCCATTTTTACAAGCTGTCCTTCTAATGTGTGAGGCATGTTTTGTCCCGTATGATTTAAAATACCGTCACGCACTTCGTAAGTGAGGTTTAAGCCTTCTCGGTCATTGTGTTTTTCTAACACATCTACCACCTTCAAACTTTGCTCATAATGACGAAACCCTTTGCTTAATAAACGATCTAATACATCTTCACCATTGTGACCAAAAGGTGTATGACCTAAATCATGTCCTAAAGCAATGGCCTCTGTTAGGTCCTCATTTAACTTCAAGGCTCTAGCCATGGTTCGAGATATTTGCGCTACCTCCAGTGTATGTGTTAACCTTGTCCGATAATGGTCTCTTTCAGGGGCTAAAAAAACTTGTGTTTTATGTTTTAATCTTCGAAAAGCTTTAGAATGAATAATACGATCTCGATCTCTTTGAAAAACTGTCCTCACTACACAGGGTTCTTCTGGTTTTTTTCGCCCCTTGGACTGACAGGCTTTTACAGCATAATCAGATAAATGATTTGTTTCAAAACTTTCCCAGTACTCTCTAAACATTTTTACACACCCTTTTTTTATAATCCAAAAAAGAAAGAGTTACTCTCTTTCTTTTTTTGTCCGCTCTTGTTGCCACTGAATGATTTGTGATGCAATCTCTTCAATGGCTTTGTCAGTAATATCTACTTTTCGGCAACCAATTTTTCGTATGACTTGATCTGCATACTCTAACTCTTTTATAATGCGGTTCAAATCAGCATAAGAAGCCCCGTCTCTGAGACCTAGCACTTTTAATCTTTGCTTGCGAATACGATTTAAATATTCTGGATCAGCATATAAGGCTATAATTTTACCTGCATCAATTTGAAATAGCTCTTTTGGCGGTTCGACTTCAGGTACTAATGGGATATTTGTAGCTTTTATGCATTTATTCGCTAAGTACATACTTAAAGGCGTCTTAGATGTTCTTGAAATACCAATTAGAACAACATCTGATTTAAGAATGCCTTTAGTATCTTTGCCATCATCATATTTCACAGCA
>SKID01000201.1 GCA_007116605.1 Tissierellia bacterium | reverse complement strand
TTAAATATCATCCTATTGACATAGTCTAAAATTTGCAATACAACAAAAATCGATCATTAAGACCGATTTTTGTTGTATTAATTGTATTTATATTCTCATTATATCTGTTTAGTTATTTGCATCCAAAGCTACAATTGCTGCTATGATCCTTTCTGGCGTTGCTGGGTAATCAGTTATCGATGTGCCCAAAGCATGATTAATGGCATTCATAATGGCTGGTGCTGGTGTAACTGCTGCAATTTCACCTACACTTTTTGCACCAAAGGGACCTAAAGGCTCACCTTCCTCGATAAACAAGGTTTCTATTTTAGGCATTGAAGGTGCATTAATCAAATGATATTTTGAGAAATTCTCTGTTTTTAAGTTTCCTTTATCATCATATATGACTTCTTCGCACAAAGCCATACCAATACTCATTTGTGCACCTCCCTGCACTTGCCCTTCTGCTAATGTTTGATTGATCGTTTGACCCACATCTTGTACACACAACATATCTAAAACCTCTACTAACCCTGTATATTTGTCTACTTGTACAGATGTAAATGTCACTGCATACACTGCCGGATTGCCTTTTGATTGGTATTCTAAATCAATTTTTAGATTTTTTTCTAGTTTTAACTCTGTTTCAACAGCTAAATCACCTATAGCCATGGATGGATAGCCCTGTTTAGAAATCACTCCCTGAGAGATGGAAACTTCTTCATTATCACAATCATTAATGAGGCAATAAGATTCTTTCATTTTTGAAACGAGTATTTCACAAGCCTCTTTTACTGCTCCTCCATTGACAAAGGTTACACGGCTTGCTTGTGTTCCTGCAGAATCATAAGGAGAAATAAATGTGTCCGCTTCAGGAACATGTATTGACTGAGGATCCAAATCTAATACTTCTGCAGCAATTTGTTGCATAGTCATCACAGTACCACAACCTAAGTCATGAATGCCAATTTTTATGGAGACTCTGTTATCTGGCATAACTTGAACTGTCACATTAGTAAAATCGGGAAAACCACCATGATATCCGTTCCCGTGAACACCAGCAGCAACACCGACACCATAAGCATATCTTTCTGTGTTTTTTTCTTTAGCTATCTTTCTTTTCCTGTCCCATCCAAAAGCTTCTCGTCCCTTAATTAAGCAGTCTTTTAGGCGTGCATTGCCGATTCCAGGCATTCCTATATCATCTTTAGAGCCTAACTCAAAAGGCTTTGGATCTACTGCATTAAGCAGCCTAAATTCTACAGGATCCATACCTAATGAATCGGCTATCTGATCTATGTTAATTTCACTTATTGCATGCAACTGAGGGGAACCATAGCCTCTACACGCTCCTCCTGGAGTGGTATGGGTAAAATATGTTTTCCCAGTATATCTTTGATTGTCAATTTTATACAGTCTAAAAGCCTTTTTCCCAAAAGCCATGGCAATAGCTGCTCCATTTGTAATGTAGGAGCCACCATCAAACTCAGCTATAATGTCACGTGCCACAATTTTACCCTCATTGTTCACTGCTGTCTTTATCACTTGATGAGTGGCATTTCTCATCCGTGTTGATGCTATAGAATCTTTGCGATCCATAACAATTTGAACAGGTCGGCCTGTTTTAATTGTTGCATAGGCACATAATGGTTCTAATACCGGAATCCCTTTACCACCAAAAGATCCTCCAATAATTGTTTTTACTACACGGATTTTATCGTAAGGCCAACCAATAGCTTTTGCTACAATGTGTTGGACTTGAAATACCACTTGACAAGGACTCCACACAATTAAATTCCCAAAAGCATCAATTTCAGTGAGACAACTATGGTTTTCAATAGCACTATGATGAATCTTGGGGGTTGTTCCCTTAGTCTCCACTATGAGGTTCGTCTTTTCAAAAGCACTACTCACGTCTCCACATTGAAGGGTTTTCTCAAAAATCAGATTGTTTTTCCCATTGACTAAAATTTGATTTTCCTTTGAGTTTTCTATCCCTATAACGACGGGTTTTTCGTGGTAGTGCACTGTTAATGCTTGATAACCTTTATCCGCTGCTTCTTGATTTTCTGCAATAATTAATGCGATACGATCTCCAACATGCCTTGCTTCTTGATGAAGAATATACTCATCTTCTTCTGTTTTTGCACCTGGAAACCATTGATTTGAATTATAAGGATTTTGTGGCACATCTTCATAAGTCAAAACATCCACTACTCCAGGAATTTTCATAGCATCTGTTTTATCAATTGTCACGATTGCGTGAGTTTTTTGACTTGTATATAACTTTCCAATCAACATATTTGGACGACGCATATCTTCTACATATTTTGCCTGACCTGCAATTTTATCCTTAACATCTTCTCTTAAAAGAGATTTTCCGATGTATTTATACTGACGACTCATGACCCACCTCCATCTGATCTGTTATTTGATTAAAAGCTTCTGCAATGACACCTTTTATCGCTACTTTTTTGTAATGTTTGGAAGGTCGCGTCGGTATTGTTGATTCTATTTTTTGAGCACCTAATATATATAATTTCTCCAACAAACTGTCATCCCATTTTTTATCTACCAAAAATGCTTCCATTTCTTTTGCAGATACCGGCTTTGGTCCAATTGAACCAATATAAATTCGGCTTTTTTTGATGATATCTTTTTCTATTTGTATTGACATTCCAAAATTCATTTTAGAAATTGTCACCGTTTTTCTGGAGCCTACTTTTGAAAAAGCATCAAACCTTGATGTTTCGATGGGTACTCTGATTTTGTAGAGTACTTCATCATCCTGAATGTTGGTATGACCAAATCCAACAACAAAATCTTCAGTCCATAACTCTCTCGTTCCTTGATATTGGTTATACAAAACTAGATAGCTTTCTGTAGAAAATAAGACGGGCAATGTATCTGCGCATTGTGCTGCATTAGCTATGTTCCCACCAATTGTTCCCCTATTTCTTATTTGGACAGAACCAATTTTCGAAGCCGCCTGTGCTAATCCCGGAACATAGGTCTGAACTAATGCTGAATGCATTAGTTCCGTCAAAGTCACACACGCACCTATTTCTAGATATTTGTCTACTAATTGTATTGATTTCATCTCTTCAATTTTTGTCAAATCAATGGCAATATAATCCATTTTGTGATTTTTCTTTGCTGTTACTGCAAAATCTGTACCTCCAGCAACAAAAAAAACATCTTTAGCCATGTGTTTATAGGCAAGTAATTTTGCTAATTCTTCTATGCTTTTGGGAGAATAAAATTGTTTATTCAACATGGGTGTCCTCCTGTACAAGTTTTAAAACGGCCTGCTCAATTTTATTATAGCCTGTACAACGACATAAATTTCCTTCTAATGCTTTTTTAATATCGTTTTCATCGGGTTTATGATTCTTGTTTAATAATCCTTGCGTTGACATAATCATGCCTGGTGTGCAATAGCCGCATTGCACTGCACCTTCAGAGCTAAAGGCATTTTTGATTTTATCAAAATCTTCTGTCTGAGCTAATCCTTCAACAGTCACGATTTCACTATCTGCTATTTGTCCTAATAATACTGTACATGATGCTACTGCTGCTCCATTTAATAACACTGTACACGCACCACATTCACCTTCTCCACAGCCTTCTTTTACACTTGTCAATTCTAAATCGTTTCTTAAAAAATCAATGAGTCGTCTATTGAGTCGACCTTCAATGATAGTCTCTTTACCATTTATGATTGCTTTTATTGACATATTTACACCTCTACTATTTGTTATTAGCATTGTAAATCATCAGCGTCAAAAAAAAGTCAAAACACCTAGTTTTGACTTAAAGCTTGTATTTAACTGAGGTAAATGAAAGCAAGAATCCAATCAGCCGCAGTGATTTAACAGGACTCTAGGTTAAACCACTGCTGGACAGAGTTTATTTGTAGTAACTCAGACAACTTTTCTTTTTCATGCTTTAGTGCTGATAGTTCAAAGCATTGATATTGTCCTCTACAGCAGATAGAATAGTCTTGATTGATTAATTCAATAAATAGTGCTTTTGATTTAAACTGATCCGTTAAAAATAAACTTTCAGCTTTCACACGACACATCACACCTTTATCATAGGCATTAACCATTTGGTGAGTTTTATCAAGGGCACTTTTAAAATGAACCCAGGATTGGTTTTCATTGTTGAAACGTGCATATATCATAGCTAAGAAAGCATCTGGCAAATATCTGCCCCACATAAAAATTATTTTATCATAGTAAAGTTTTGAATTCACCAAAGTTTCGTACGCATTTTCAATTTGATTCATTTCATAATAGACACGGCCTTTGTTTGCTAGAATGTAAGCCATACCTGAGTACAGAGCTCTATCTTCACAAATGGCGTATGCTTGGTCATATTTTTCTATAGCCTCTGCAAATCGTTGTTGTAATCTTAGGCTTTCCCCAAGATATAAATAAGCTGCTGCTTCACTTAACACATAATTTTGTCTATTTATTGCATTTACAAAAACATCAATAGAACGAAAAAGATAGCTTTCTCCCATATCGTAGTGACCCATTAATAAATTGTAATATCCTTTTAATCTTAAATATTTGCCATAAATCCCTTCATTGTCAATCAAGCTTAATTTCTTTTCAATAGCATTTAATGCTGATGCCATCTCTTCCAGTTGATAGGCATTAATACCTAAGTGAACCAATTTAAATAAGCCTTTTATGCTAAACTCTTGATTGTGTAATTCTTCTGCTAATTGAATGGTTTTTTCAATTAGTTGTTTCCCAATCTCGTGTTTACCCACATCCACTTGTAGTCTACCTAATGTAAACAAATAAACGAGTTCAATTTCTTTAAATTCTGATTGATTGACTGAGCTTTTAACAACTTCGTACTCTTGCTGTATAAGTTCTAACTCGTTCTCAAGATCATCTTTATCTAAGTAGACAGCCGTTGTTTTTCGGTTGCCTATTGCATCAATTTCTGGAAACATTTCATGATTCGTCTTTACTAAACCTGAAAAACGCTTAAGTCGGTATTCAAAATATTTAGTTCTGTTTCTTGCTTGCTGATAATGATAAGATATTCTTGGATAAAGTTCGCTGTCGTGGCTGTTTTGCCGTAATTGGTTTTCATAATATTCTGCAAACCGTTTATGGATCAGAAGTTTTTTTGCTTTTGACATTTCTGCAACAACATATTCTTTAATTTTATTATGTGAAAATACCAAATGAAGTTCATCAGTTGGCGTGTAACTTTCTATAAGCAATCTTCTCGAAACTAAATCATCTAATAGTTCCATCAAATCTAATTTGCTCTTACCTGTTATAGTCAATAACGGATCTATCTGTATTGTATCTAAGAAAATTGCACAGAGTTCTAAAATTCTAATGACTTCATGAGGGATATTAATAATACGACTTCTTATAACATCTCCTGCTTTAGAATTTAAAAGATCAAAATCTTTGTTTTGTTGAATATTGTTAATATATTCGGTGATAAACAATGGATTGCCTTCGCTTTGCTGATAGATGTATTGAGTTCGCTTTTCATCAATCTTCATAAAGTGTCCAATAAAATCACCTGTCTGTTTTTTTGTAAATCTCTTTAATTCTATCGTCTCTAAAGAGTTTCTAGACTGAAGATGGTAGATTAAATGAGAAACAGGTTCTTTCACACCATATCGGCAAGTCATTGCAATAAAAATATTCATATTTTCTTGACATAGCAGAGCCCTAATAACTTGAAAACTCATTTTATCTATCCAGTGAATATCTTCAATCAGCAAGATCGTTTTTTGATTTCTGCTTAAAACATGAAATAACGCAATAACTGATTTCTCTATAATGGTATAATTAGTGTCCTCTCCATAAAACATCTCCAGTTTTTCATCCTGTTGGAAAGATGGAAACAATGAAGCAATGGGAGAAAGAATATTGGTTGGCACCGGAATATTTTCTATTCTAATCTTATGTCCAATTTGCTCAATAACCGTTCTTAAAGACTCATAATAATAATTTTGTTCCAGTTGGTAGCATTGCATTTTTAGAGTCATCACATCTGAGGGCAAACTTGATGATAGTTGCTCTACTAAATTGGTCTTCCCAATACCCGCCT
>SKID01000297.1 GCA_007116605.1 Tissierellia bacterium | reverse complement strand
AGGTAGAAAAGGATGGTGAAGCTAATGAAAGCTAATGATTTAAGAGAAAAAACAGTTAGCGAATTGAATTCAATGTTAGTGGATCTTAAAACAGAACTTTTTAATCTTAGATTTCAGTTGGCGACAGGTCAATTGGATAATCCAATAAGAATTAAATTCGTTAAAAGAGATATCGCGAGAGTCAAAACAGTTTTAAGAGAGCACGAACTAAAAGTAAGTATTTAATAATAGTCTATGAAAGGAGGTCTATTTGGTGGAAAGAGGCAATAGAAAGGTAAGAATCGGGAAAGTTGTTTCAGACAAAATGGACAAAACAATCGTGGTTACAGTTGAGACATTTGTTTCGCATCCTTTATACAGCAAAAAAGTCAAAAAGACAAAGAAGTTAAAAGCACATGATGAACTCAACCAATGCGGCATAGGTGACAAAGTAAAGTTAATGGAAACAAGACCTTTGTCTAAGGATAAAAGATGGAGATTGGTTGAAATAATAGAGAAAGCAAAATAAACCTTACGATTAACGAAGGGAGGTTAACAGATGATACAGTCAGAATCAAGAATGAAAGTAGCTGACAATTCTGGTGCAAAAGAGATTTTAGTCATTAGAGTGTTAGGTGGATCAAATAGAAGGTATGGCAATATCGGTGATGTTGTAGTTGCGTCTGTGAAAAGCGCTACACCAGGTGGCGTTGTGAAAAAAGGCGAGGTAATCAAAGCTGTTATTGTTAGGACAACAAAAGGCGTCAATCGTGAAGATGGCACTTATATCAAATTTGACGAGAATGCTGCAGTTATTATTAAAGAAGATAAGACACCTGTAGGCACTCGTATTTTTGGACCTGTAACTAGAGAGTTAAGAGCCGGTAAATACATGAAAATAATATCATTGGCACCTGAAGTACTGTAATGGGAGGTGTAAGTATGCACGTAAAAAAAGGCGATAAAGTAGTCGTTATTAGCGGAAAAGATAAAGGCAAAAGAGGAAAAATATTAGCAAGTCTGACTAAAAATAATCGTGTGATTGTTGAAGGCGCAAACATGCTAACAAAACACAAAAAAGCAGATAAGAGCATGCAGCAAGCAGGTATTATCACGCAAGAGGGATCTATTCATGTATCTAATGTGCTCCTGTACTGTGACAAATGTAAAAAAGGTGTTCGAACAGGCGCTAAAGTATTAGATAATGGGAAAAAAGTAAGAACATGTGTCAAGTGTGGAGAAGTATTTGAATAATTCATTGAAGGGAGGTACATACTATGGCTTCACGTTTACAAGATAAGTATATAAATGAAGTAGTGCCAGCTTTAATGGAAAAATTCGGTTACTCGAATGTGATGCAGGCACCAAAGATAGAAAAAGTAGTATTAAACATGGGCGTTGGCGAAGCAAGAGAAAACGCAAAAGCTTTGGAAAGTGCTGTCAACGAAATGTCAGTAATATCTGGACAAAAACCAGTTGTTACAAAAGCCAAGAAATCTGTCTCAAACTTTAAGTTAAGAGAAGGAATGAGCGTAGGTTGCAAAGTTACGCTTAGAGGCATAAAAATGTTTTATTTCTTGGATAAATTGATGAATGTAGCCTTACCTCGAGTAAGGGACTTTAGAGGAGTGACTCCGAAATCATTTGACGGAAGAGGAAACTTTGCTTTAGGAATAAAAGAACAATTGATTTTCCCAGAAATAGATTATGATAAAGTAGATAAAATTCGTGGAATGGACATTATCATAACAACAACAGCTAAGACAGATGAAGAAGCAAGAGAACTGTTGAAGTTGATGGGAATGCCTTTTACCAAGTAAGGAGGTAATAACGAATGGCAAAAACTTCATTAAAAGTCAAGCAACAAAGAAAGCAAAAATTTAGCACAAGAGAATACTCAAGATGTAGAATTTGTGGAAGACCCCACGCATATTTGAGAAAATTCGGAATTTGCCGTATATGCTTTAGAGAATTAGCATACAAAGGACAAATTCCTGGTGTAAGAAAAGCAAGTTGGTAAAAATAGTTTGATGGAAGGAGGTTACACATATGGTAATGACTGATCCTATTGCTGATATGTTAACGAGAATCAGAAATGGCAATCATGCAAAGCACGAAACCGTTAATGTTCCCGCGTCTAGTATTAAAAAAGAAATAGCGAGCATTCTAGTGGCGGAAGGATATATTAAAGGATTTGATGTAATAGAAGATGGTAAGCAAGGTTTACTGAGGATTGAGTTAAAGTATACAGAAGATAAAAGCAGAGTAATCACAGGTATTAAAAGAATTTCTAAACCTGGATTAAGAGTGTATGTGAAGCAAGATGAAATTCCTAAGGTATTAGGAGGGCTAGGCATAGCTATTCTATCAACTTCTAAAGGAATGTTGACAGGAAAAAATGCAAAAATCCAAGGTGTTGGCGGAGAAGTAATCTGCTACGTGTGGTAATTTACAGGAGGAGGTGCTATCATGTCACGAATAGGTTTAAAACCAATAACTGTGCCTGCTGGTGTTGAAGTTGCATTAAGTGATAATAACTTCATGGAAGTTAAGGGACCTAAGGGAATTCTTAGCGAACAACTTTCACCAGAGATGCAGATATCAGTTAATGACAATGTTATAGAAGTAGCAAGACCAACTGAACAGAAAAAACATAAATCTTTGCACGGTCTTACAAGAACTCTTGTAAACAATATGATTGTTGGTGTAACAGAAGGTTATGTGAAAAAACTAGAAATTGTTGGTGTTGGATATAGAGCAAAAAAAGAAGGCAAAAAACTCATTCTTAATCTAGGGTATTCACATCCAGTTGAAATGGAAGATCCTGAAGGAATCGAGACAGCAATAGAAGGAAACAATAAAATTATTGTTTCAGGAATTAACAAACAGCAAGTCGGTAATTATGCAGCAGTAATTAGAGACTGGAGACGTCCAGAGCCTTATAAAGGTAAAGGAATTAAGTATGATTACGAAGTAGTAAGACGTAAAGCTGGTAAGACAGGAAAATAATAGAAAGGAGTGTGTCCGGATGATTAAAAAAGTAGATAGAAACAAAAAAAGACAAAAAAGACATTTGAGAATGAGAAATCATATCCAAGGAACTCCTGAAAGACCAAGATTGAATGTATTTAGAAGTGCATCCAACATCTTTGTACAAGTCATTGATGATACTAAAGGAGTAACACTTGTTTCTGCATCGTCAATTGATAAAGACTTGAAAGAAAAAGCAGAGGGTCTTAATAAAACAGAAACCGCGAAAATGATAGGCCAAGAAGTTGCTAAAAAGTCACTTGCAAAGGGCATTGAAACCGTAGTGTTTGACAGAGGTGGATATCTTTATCATGGTCGTGTGAAATCATTAGCAGATGGAGCAAGAGAAGGCGGATTAAAGTTTTAGTAAAGGAGGTAAAGAAATTTAATGGAACGTAGCCGAATAGATGCTAGTCAATTAGACTTAAAAGAAAAAGTAGTCAATATTAGTAGGGTAACAAAAGTTGTTAAAGGTGGTAGAAACTTTAGATTTAGTGTTTTAGTCGTTGTGGGAGACGAAAATGGTCATGTTGGTGTCGGCATGGGTAAAGCGATAGAGATTCCGGAAGCGATTAAAAAAGGTATTGAATCTGCAAAAAAATCTATGATTGAAGTTCCTTTGAGCGGAACATCAATTCCCCATGAAATGGTGGGAGAATTTGGAGCAGGCAGAGTATTATTGAAGCCAGCTGCTGCAGGTACAGGTGTTATCGCAGGTGGACCTGTGCGTGCTGTCTTAGAATTAGCAGGAGTCAGGGATATCCGAACTAAATCACTAGGTTCTAACAACCCTAAAAACGTGGTGAACGCTACTATGGATGCGCTTAAAAATATAAAAAAACCAGAAACAGTAGCTAAACTAAGAGGAAAGACCTTAGAGGAAATCCTATAATTATTAAGGAGGAAGAACCTTGGCAGCAATAAAAGTGAAACTTATAAGAAGTAAAATTGGTAAAACACCAAAACAAAGAAAAACAATCGAAGCACTAGGCCTAAGAAAGATTGGTCAAGTTGTTGAAAAGCAAGATACACCTCAAATAAGAGGGATGATTAACGTTGTTAGTCATATGGTAGAAGTAGAAGAATAATTTATCAAAGGAGGTGCAAAATGAAACTGCATGAATTAAGACCAAATCCAGGCAGCACCAAAAAAAGAAAAAGACTTGGAAGAGGAACTGCCACAGGACAAGGTAAAACAGCAGGAAGAGGACAAGATGGACAAAACTCTCGTTCAGGTGGTGGAACAAGACCAGGATTTGAAGGCGGTCAAATGCCACTTTACAGAAGACTTCCTAAAAGAGGATTTACCAATATATTTGCAACGAATTATTCTGAAATCAATATCGAAACATTGAACCGTTTTGAAGATGGAGCAGAAGTTAGCCCAGAATTGTTAAAAGAGCTAGGAATTATCAAAAAGCTCAATGATGGATTAAAAGTATTGGGCAGAGGAGAACTCGAGAAGAAATTGACAGTAAAAGCTCATAAATTCAGCAAAACAGCTGTTGAGAAAATCGAAGCAGCTGGTGGAAAGGTAGAGGTGATCTAATTGTTTGAAACCTTGAGAAATGCTTGGAAAATTCCAGATTTAAGAAAAAAGATTCTATTCACATTTGCAATGATTGTTGTATTTAGATTAGGATCTCAAATTCCTGTGCCAGGTATCGATAGATTGGTTATTGAACAAATGTTTCAAGGGAATGCTGGGATACTTGACTTTTTCGACTTGATGTCAGGTGGTGCATTTCAAAATTTCACGATATTTGCTTTAAGTATTTATCCATATATCACAGCTTCAATTATCTTCCAATTATTAACCATTGCTATTCCTAAGTTAGAAGAAATTGCAAAACGTGAAGATGGTAAAGAAAAAATAGCCCAATATACGAGATATTTAACAGTTGTCTTAGCATTGATGCAAGCAGTGGCGTATACAGTTGGATTTTTCAATTCAGCCTTGATTTCATCAGATACATTGTCGGTCGTGACAGTAGTGTTAACTTTGACAGCAGGCACAGCATTCTTGATGTGGCTTGGTGAGCAGATTACTGAAAAAGGTATTGGAAATGGGATATCAATCATTATCTTTGGAGGGATTGTATCTCGTATTCCTGCGGGTATTGCAACCACTTTTGGTTTATTTGTAGCAGGGACAGTTAATTTTATTGAGTTATTTTTATTTGCTATCTTTGCCCTGGCGATTATCGTTGGAATTATAGCCGTTCAACAAGGTGAGAGAAAGATTAATGTTCAATACGCTAAACGTGTAGTAGGTAGGAAAATGTATGGTGGTCAAAGTACACATATACCAATCAAGGTTTTGATGGCAGGAGTTATTCCGGTAATCTTTGCATCATCATTGTTGGCCTTTCCTCAAACATTAGCATTTTTCTTTGAAGGTAACTTTGTGAACTGGGTAGAGAAGTATCTGTCACCAGCGGGTAATCCAGGTGTTTGGATTTATTCAACTTTCAATATTATTTTGATTATCTTTTTCACCTATTTTTATACAGCAGTTCAATTCAATCCATTTGAGTATGCCAATAATTTAAAACAGTATGGTGGATTTATCCCAGGGATTAGACCAGGAAAACCGACAGCAGAATATTTAAATAAGGTATTAACGAGAATTACATTGGTAGGAGCAGTAACATTAGCCTTTATTGCCTCTATACCAACCATCATTTTTTCCTTTACTAATTTAAACATTAACTTTGGTGGCACAGCTTTGCTCATTGTAGTCGGGGTTGCACTTGAAACAATGAAACAAATTGAATCACAGATGTTGATGAGACATTACAAAGGGTTTTTAAAATAAAGTTGGGAGATGATGAAATGAGATTAATGCTTTTAGGACCTCCAGGTGCTGGCAAAGGAACTCAGGCGGAAAATATATCCAAGAAATTCAATATTCCTCATATTTCGACTGGCGACATATTTAGAGCTAACATTAAAAATGGTACTGATTTGGGGAAAAAAGCACAAGAGTATATGAATCAAGGGTTACTAGTGCCGGACGAGTTAGTGGTTGATTTAGTTAAAGACCGATTAATGCAATCAGATTGTCAAGAAGGTTTTTTGCT
>SKID01000362.1 GCA_007116605.1 Tissierellia bacterium | reverse complement strand
TTTGGAATGCTTTTTCGCCACCTTCATAAGCCCACATAGGAACAATCACTTTTAAACCTGTACATGTTGCTGAATAAGGATATTGATCAAAGGTGATATCCAATCCCTCTGCTCTCATTTGACTGATTTTTTCTAGTGCTTTTTCAATCTTTCCCCAATTCCTATATCCCAAAGCCTTTAAATGAGAAATATGCATGCGAACACCACTTTCTCGAGTTACTTGCTCCATTTCAGCTAAGGATTCTAACAGCTTATCTTGTTCATTCCTCATATGTACCATGACGATGCCATCATACTTAGCAATCACTTTGCAAAGCTCTGTAATTTCAGCTGTATCTCCAAAGCTTCCTGGTGGATATATTAAACCTAAAGACATGCCTTTTGCACCTTCAGACATAGAAATTTCTAAAATCTCTTTCATTTTATCCATTTCTTGATTAGTGGGTGGTCGATTGTCATTTCCCATAACACACATGCGAACTGTCCCATGACCTATCAGTCCTTCTACTCTAGCATCAGGTTTTGCTTTTTCTACCTCATCTAAATAATCTTTAAAGCTTCGCCACCAATAAGGCTTATCCAATACTCCTGCCAAAGGAGCCATGTTGTCTGCTAATTCTTCAACGATCTCATCAGTTAATGGCGTGACCGATGAACCATCTTGTCCAACAATTTCTGTGGTAATCCCTTGTCTTAAAACATGTTCTAAAGACGGATTATGAAAAACCTCTAAATCAGAATGGCTATGAGTATTTATAAACCCTGGCGATAGACACAAAGCCGTGCCATCAACAAGTTCAGTTGCATTAACTTGTATATTAAGTCCTATTTTCCCAATGGTATCTCCTTCTATTAAAACATCCCCAATAAAAGGCATATTTCCTGTACCATCGTAAATTTCAACGTTTTTTATCAAAGTAGTCCTCATATTGTTCTCCTCGCTTTGATTTTGTTCCGCTATCCGGTATTCTGTTCCACTTAAATTATACCAGTGTTAAGTCAAAATTACAAGGTATTTTTTTATTATTTATTACGAAACATACATGTATTTGCATTTTTACCTTAGAAAATAAACATTTATAAAGTCTTTGCCTTGCATGATAATATATGTTTTTTGATAATTAGTTTCATTTAAAAAAATACATATTTACACATTTTTTTATTTATGATAGTATTTATAATGAATCTATTCAGAAAACAACTTCAAAAGAACAATATTGTCTGTATATTTTACACATCCACACCTTTTGATCTATGAATCAAAAAATGAAGGCGTTTAACGTTATCAGATAATTCATCTGGTAACTATAGACGAAAAAATAGAGGTTAACTATGGTAATGAATGAAAATGATTTAATTGCAGTATTACAGAAAGCGATTAGAATACTAGAAAGTTTTTCAGAAGACAACAAGACTTATAGCCTAAATGAACTCTGTCAAAAAACAGGATTGGCAAAAACAACCGTCCATCGAATTATTAAAACCCTCATTTATGAGGGTTGGTTGATTCAAGATGATTACACAAAAAGATATAGTATTGGCTATGGTTTAATGGGCTTTGAGAACTTAATTAGCATTAAAGACAACTTGATTGCCATTGCAGAACCTGAAATGGTTGAAATGAGGGATATTTTTAATGAAACGGTCACTTTAACCATTCTTGAGCACGAACACGCACGTTGCATCCATAAAGCCGAAAGTGATCATCCCATTAAATTGACAAGTGTGGTAGGTAGCTATATGCCCTTGTATGCAGGAGCGACTTCTAAAGCACTTTTGGCATTTACTACAGATGACTTCATTGAAAATTATTTAAATCATGTTGAACTGAGACCTTATAATAAAAACACGGTCATTGATAAAGAGGCCATCAAAAAAGAGATTCTTCAAATCAGACGCCAAGGCTATTCTGTCTCTAATAGTGAGGTTGACTTAGATACCATTACATTTTGTGCTCCTATTTTCAAAAAAGATCGGCGTATCTTTGCTTGTCTCAGCATCTCCATGCCAACATATCGCTATCAGGATTCAATGAAAGATTTATTGGTAAAAGATGTTATTAAACGCACATCAGCCATAAACACCATCATTGCCGGACAATAAAAAACTTGCTGCAACACATTGTGTTCAGCAAGTTTTTTGATTTCAGCAACATTCTTGGGTACAGTGGTGTTTTATCAATATCTGAAACTTATCAGACACCATTCAGTAACTTGTTATAAGATAGAAAAGCTCGTCTTGACACCCTAAGTGATCATATCAGTCGGACTATTGTTTAACCTTTCCACCAGCTTCCAGAATCGCCCGTTTTGCTAATATATCCATAGGGTCAATACATCGAGAATCAAATGTATAAATATAGGTTGCTGACGAAAACTCTGTACACCCTAAAATAAAGATTTCTGCTCCTTCTTTAGCCATTTCATCGATGGCTAGATTTAATCGCTCCATCCCAATATCATAATTGCCTTTTTTAATACCCTCATAGATAAATTCCATGACATAAGCTTGATTTTGCTTAGGATAAGTCATTTCTATACCATATTTCGCCAAATGTTTCTCGTAAATCTTTGAGGAAATTGTGCCATCTGTTGCTAATAAACCTACTTTTTTACCTTTATAATTTTCATCAAGATGTTTTGCAGTTTCTTCAAGCATACTCAAGAAAATACCCTTTGTCGTTTGACTAAGATCATCATAGAAAAAATGTGCTGTATTACATGGCATGATAAAAACTGATGCTCCAGCTTGCTCTAGCCTGTGAACCGATTTCTTCATTTCTTCTAAAGGACTTTCACCCCGCCCTAGAATATACGCTGTCCTATCTAAAATATTTGTGTTGTTATCAATTATTACATGCATGTGTTCTTGATCTGTTTCTGCTTGTGTAAAAGCAATGATTTTTTTAAACAAATCCGCTGTCGCCAGAGGACCCATGCCACCTATGACACCTATTATTTTCATTAAAACCTCCGCGTATTTTTATTCTGCTATATTGCATAATCACTTACATTATAACAGGTTTTTTTTACTTGACAAGCTTTAATGTGTTATAAACTCAAATCAACTTAATTGTTACTGAGTGGTGATGATGTGACACAGTGCACAAGCAGGACATTTTCCAACACAATAATAAAAAAGGGAAAGGGACACAGAACAGTTTTCCGTTTCTGTGTCCCTTTCGCTGATTCGTCTATTATCCTAAGTCGTTCTAGGATGCACTTGATCCTTCAAGGGAGTATAGATGATGGATTCTTGCTCTTACCACTTCACTACAGGTTTTCTAGCAGCTTTGACCTCATCGAGTCTTCTAACCACTGTACTGATAGGCGCTTGCTTGAGTAACTCAGGATTTTCTTCCATCTCTTTTTTTATTTTAAGCATCACTTGGACAAACTGATCAAGGGTTTCTAGGGATTCTGTTTCTGTAGGTTCTATCATCAAAGCTTCGTCAATAATCAATGGAAAATAGACTGTTGGTGGATGAATCCCGTAGTCTAACATTCTTTTTGCAATATCTAATGTTCGCACGTCTGACAAACCATCTGTACCATTTAGTACAAATTCATGTTTACAAAATGCATCCACTGGCAAGTGAAAGTGTTCTTTTAATTGACTTTGTAAATAGTTGGCGTTTAAAACAGCTGCTTCACTCACTCTTCTTAAGCCTTCTGCTCCCATGGTCAAAATATAAGTATAGGCTCGAACGAGTACGCCAAACTGTCCATAAAAGTGCATCACTCTACCGATGGACTTTGGTTTTTCATCATTTAACCAATACAGATTATCTTTCTTTTCAATAATGGGAACTGGCAAGTACTCTACTAAATCTTCTCTGACACCTACAGGTCCTGCTCCAGGGCCGCCACCGCCATGAGGTGTAGTAAAAGTCTTGTGTAGATTGAGATGAACGATATCAAAGCCCATATCTCCTGGTCTACAAATGCCCATAATCGCATTTAAATTTGCCCCATCATAATAGACTAAGCCTCCTGCTTCGTGCACTAATCGAGAGACTTCTGTAATGTTTTTCTCAAAAAGACCTAATGTGGATGGATTGGTTAGCATCAATCCTGCCACCTCATCATCCAATGCATTTTTTAATGCTTCAATATCTACTCCGCCATCTTTATCTGACTTCACTTCAATAATATCATAGCCTACAGCTGTAGCACTGGCTGGGTTAGTTCCATGGGCAGAATCGGGAACAATAATTTTTTTTCTTTTGAAATCTTTACGTTCTTCATGATATTTTTTAATAATCATTAATCCTACTAACTCTCCTTGAGCACCTGCTGCTGGTTGTAATGAAAATGAAGCCATACCAGTAATTTCAGAGAGTTTCAGTCCTAAATCATGTAACAATTCCAAAGACCCTTGTACTGTCGATAGGGGTTGATAGGGATGAGTTTTTGAAAAACCATCAAGTGCTGCCATATCTTCGTTAATTTTTGGATTATATTTCATCGTACAAGAACCTAAGGGATAGAAACCCGTATCTACACCATAGTTTTTATTAGATAAATTGGTGTAATGTCTAATCACGTCAACTTCATACACTTCAGGGAGATCAGGTTGAGTATTTCTTTTCATTTTTTCTGGTATTAATTCATCTGCAGATAAATTTTCTATATCGTTTTTAGGTAATGAGTAGCCTTTTCTTCCTTCTTTTGAAAGCTCAATAATTAACTGATTTCCATGTCTCATTTTGCCACCTCCCTAATGACTTGAACCATCGCATCAATTTCTTGCTTACTTCTTTTTTCAGTAATGGCAAAAATCACGTGATGACTCAAATCATCTCCATATTTTCCTAGCGAAAGTGGGCCTATCATTTGATTGTTAAGCAACGCTTCATTGATGACCTTCGGATCTATAGAACTGACTAAAGTGAACTCTTTAAAAATGGGTCCGTCAAATGCTTTTTTAAATAATCCTGTCTCAATCAATGTGTTCATTGCATAGTTAGCCTTGGTAATACATTGCTCAGCCACTTCCTTAATGCCTGATTTTCCCATAGTTGATAAATAAACCACAGCCATCAATGAGCATAAACTTTGATTTGAACAAATATTTGAGGTAGCCTTTTCTCTTCGAATATGTTGTTCTCGAGCTTGCAAGGTCAACACAAATCCTCGTTTACCCTCGATATCTTCCGTTAAACCACATATTCTTCCTGGCATTTTTCGCATTAATTTTTGTGTTGCACCAATAAACCCCAAGTAAGGACCTCCAAAGCTTTGGGGAATTCCTAGACTTTGTCCTTCTCCCACCACAATATCCGCTCCATACTCACCAGGTGACTTGATTAGACCTAAACTTATGGGATCTACATTCATCACGACTAAGCTTTTGTTTTCATGTGCTTTGACAACTATCTCATCCATTTCTTCAATAATGCCATAAAAGTTTGGATTCTGGACAATAACAGCTGCAACATCTTGATTCATCTGATTAAAATATTCAAAATCTGTTTTCCCATTTTTAACAGGAATGATTTCCAGTTCAATTTCTCGAAAATGGCAGTAGGTTTCTAATACTTTGAGAATTTCAGGATTCATTGTGCCTGATGCTATAATCTTATTACGATTCACTGAACGCACTGCCATCATAGCCCCTTCAGCAGTAGCTGTAGCACCATCATACATAGATGCATTGATAACATCCATTCCTGTGAGCTCTGCCATCATGCTTTGAAACTCAAAAATATATTGCAATGTTCCTTGGCTGATTTCCGGTTGATAGGGCGTGTATGAAGTGTAAAATTCTGATCTGGATGCAATATGCCTAACGATTGATGGAATATAGTGATCGTAAGATCCTGCCCCTAAAAAGCTTGTATAGTCTTCTAAATTAGCGTTTTTATCACTTAGCTTTTTCATCCACTGGCGCACTTCAATTTCACTCATGCTCTCATTAATTTTTAGTGGGTCTTGACGTTTAATATTTAAAGGGATATCACTAAACAAGTCATCTATCGAATCTACACCAATTTTGTTAAGCATATAATCTTGTTCTTCTAAAGTTAAAGGAACATATTTATTCATTTTATGCCTCCTCTTCTATCATAGCCTCATACTGCTTAGCGTTTAATAAGCTTTCAAGTTCTCCTTCGTCTGAAATTTTTATTTTTATAATCCAGTTTTCAAAAGCATCTTCATTAATCAGCTCTGGGTTGTCTTCTAAGT
>SKID01000013.1 GCA_007116605.1 Tissierellia bacterium | reverse complement strand
CTACAAAAGTATATTTAGCATCAGTAGCTAATTTTTTTTTGGATACTTTGGGTTGATACAGGACTTCTTGTAAATGGACAATGCGTTCAGATAACTCTTTAACTTGCGTGACATTTTTTGAAACCTCGACAGCTCCAATAATTTTGTTTTGTGACTTAATGGGGAAAGAAGAGTTAACAGTAGAAATTTTGTCCCCTTTATAATTGATAAATACTTGCTCTTTATCCATAATGGTGGTGCGTGTTTCCATGGATTGGAGCAAAGTGCTTGTTTCAGCTGATAAAGATGGGTAAATTTCCAAAATATGACGACCAATAACAGAATCTCCCTCAATACTATCAAATACTTGGGCTGACTTATTGTGATACACAATACGTCCTTTGTCATCAATGACTTGAATACCCTCATCAATATAATCTAAAATATAGATAATCGCTTCATAATATTTTTCAAGCATAAGACCTCCCGCCGAAAATTAGGCACTTTCAAGACTAGTAACAGAAACCAAGAGATGATGTCTTGTCTTTTCGGTATTATTAATGGTTAAATAATAGATTAGTTCAATGGTACCATTACCAAAATCATCAATATTCACATTAATTTTATGGGTATGAATGGTTAGATTAAAGGTGCCATAAGCGGTAATGTATGGGCTGTGGGACACTTTTTTTTCGGTGAACTCCATAATAGTAGATGATTCAGGTCCAGTTCTAATGATGGTCAGTTGATGATTTTCGTTTAATTTAAGGGTGGTTTGTGATCCTTCCATCCCAGATAGTTCAGACTCATCATAAACATAGATTGTTTCACCTTTGTCTCTTTTCCAAAAACCTTCGCTGATAAACTCAGAATGCATAGGGCCGTGGGGAGCTGTTTGTTGAGTGCTTTTAATTTTAATTTGCTTTGTGTTCATTGGTCACCTCCTCCTTTACAGTATACATTATTTTATGTCAAATAGCTAGAATTATGCCGAAAAACTAGCGATTAAATGCCGAAAATTAAGCGATAATTAAGAGAAAAGGTTTTCCTTAAGGGGCAAACCCCTGTAAACACTAGTTTAACAAGGCAGAATAAATTGGCACATTAATTGCATTAATGATTGTTAAGAAAAAAACAATTTTTTAGTGAAATAATGGGAGGTTTTTATGAAAAAAGGAAATCCATTCGGAACACATCGTGTGATTGAGCCAAAAGGTATATTACCACAACCTGCATTAAAGATTGACAATACAATGGAAATTTATGACAATGAAATCTTAATTGATGTTCAGACATTAAATGTTGACTCCGCTAGCTTTACACAAATTAAAGATCAAGCAGGTGGAGATGAAGAAAAAATCAAAGAAATTATGAAAGGGATTGTTGCCGAAAGAGGTAAACATCAAAACCCTGTAACAGGTTCAGGTGGTATGCTGATTGGAACTGTTAAAGAAATTGGTCCTGCATTAGAAGGAAAAACGAAATTACAAGTTGGCGATAAAGTGGCCACATTAGTATCTTTATCGTTAACACCATTAGTGATTGAAGATATTTTAGCCATTAGAAAAGATATCGATCAAGTAGATATAAAAGGACAAGCTATTTTGTTTGAAAGTGGCATTTATGCTAAAATGCCTTCGGATCTACCTGAAAACTTAGCCCTATCAGTGCTTGATGTTGCTGGCGCACCAGCTCAGACAGCCAAACTAGTAAAACCAGGTGATACTGTATTAGTAGTAGGAGCAGCAGGAAAATCAGGGATTCTTTGTTTATATGAAGCAAAGAAACGTGCAGGAATCACTGGCAAAGTCATTTGTTTAGCTCACAGAGAATCTTCTCTTGAGAAAGTTAAAAAATTAAATTTAGCAGATGAGTATATGGTAGCAGACGCGTCTGATGCAGTAGCTGTGTATGAAAAAGTGATGGAGTTAACTAACGGAGAGTTATGTGATCTTGTCATAAACTGTGTGAGTAGACCCAATTGCGAGATGTCAAGCATTTTAGCATGTAAAGATGGTGGAACGGTTTATTTCTTCTCAATGGCGACTTCTTTTACTAAAGCAGCACTAGGTGCAGAAGGTGTGGGTAAAGATGTAAATATGATTATTGGAAATGGATATACAAAAGACCATGCAGATATTTCTCTTCAAATTATGAGAGAAAGTGAAGCATTAAGAAAGTTGTATGAGGAGATTTACGCTTAATAACAAAAAAGGAAGGTATAGAACATGACCTATTATAATGAAATAGAATTATGGAAAGATGTGACACCTGAAGAGTGGAATGATTGGAAATGGCAAGTACGTAACAGGATCAATACAGTAGAGAAATTAAAGCAAGTCATCAATGTGACTGAACAAGAAGAAAAAGATATTAATGAAGTGTTACAAAAATTCAGAATGGGAATCACTCCTTATTATGCAGCACAAATGGATAGAGAAGACCATCGTTGCCCTATCAGAATGCAAGCTGTACCAACCATTGCAGAAACACATGTGAGTAAAGCAGACATGCTAGATCCATTACATGAAGATGAAGATTCTCCAGCACCTGGATTAACACATCGGTACCCAGATAGAGTTTTATTATTGGTTACAGACCAGTGCTCAATGTATTGTAGACATTGTACAAGACGAAGATTTGCTGGACAAGCAGATCATGCTATTCCTACAAGCCAAATTGACCAGGCGATTGAATATATTAGAAACACGCCTGTAGTTAGAGATGTTCTTTTATCAGGTGGAGATGCTTTACTAATCTCAGATGAAAAACTTGAATATATTATCAAAAAACTGAGAGAGATTCCTCATGTTGAGATTGTAAGAATTGGATCTAGAGCACCAGTAGTCTGTCCTCAAAGAATTACAGATGATTTGGTTAATATGTTAAAGAAATACCATCCAGTTTGGTTGAATACACATTTTAATCATCCGAAAGAAATGACACCAGAAACAATAGAAGCTTGCCGAAAACTATCAGATGCTGGAATTCCATTAGGAAATCAAGCAGTATTGTTAAGAGGCGTCAATGATTGTGTTCATATTATGAAAGATTTAAGTCATCAATTGGTAAAAAATAGAGTCCGACCTTATTATATTTACCAGTGCGATTTGTCATTAGGTATTGAGCATTTTAGAACATCTGTAGGGAAAGGAATTGAAATTATAGAAGGTTTGAGAGGTCATACTTCAGGATATGCAGTTCCTACTTTCGTGGTAGATGCTCCAGGTGGTGGTGGTAAAACTCCTGTGATGCCAACCTATGTCATTTCAAGAACAACACACCGATTAGTCTTAAGAAATTATGAAGGTGTGATTACCACTTATACAGAACCTAATAACACAGATATTGACTGTACTTGTGATGTATGTACAGGTAAAAAAGAAGGACATATTTCGGGTGTAGCCTCACTATTAGCAGGAGAGAGATTAAACTTAGAGCCCACTTACTTAGAAAGAAAAGAACGGACTAAAAAGTAATCACAAACAAAAGGATTCTTGGGTTCATTTAGCGATTCTCCCCTATCTGAATCTAAGAGTCCTGTTAATTGTGCGTCATTGGATCAATGGGATATTGGAGGTTGTGATGGATTTAGTACAAAGATTAAGTAAGCAATATCAATCGGTTTCCATTGTTGGTCTCGCTAAAAATGCGGGCAAAACAGTCACACTCAATTATCTTGTTGAACAGGCTTATGAACAAGATATTTGTTTAGGACTTACCTCCACAGGCCGAGATGGTGAAAGCAGAGATTTGGTTACTGATACAGAAAAACCATCCATCTATGTGCCTGAAGGAACCATGATTGCTACCGCAAAACATACAGCTGAAATGGGAGATGCAGGGCTTGAGATTCTGGAAAGTACAGAATTTACAAGCCCTCTTGGTAATATTATCATTGCAAGAGTGAGGGCGGAAGGTCATGTTCAGTTAGCAGGTCCATCAAATACAAAAGATATGGAAATGATTAGAGATCGACTGTTGAGTTATGGAGTTGACTTAGTCATTATTGATGGTGCTATTGATAGAAAAGCCGTTTCATCTCCTGAGATTACAGATGCATGCATTGTCTCTACAGGTGCTGTATTAAGTCGAGATATAAAAAAAGTGGTTAGTCAGACAGTGTTTTACGTCAAACTGCTCACACTTAAAGAAATTTCTGATGAAAAAATACAGACCCTAAAACCCATGTTAACCAGAAGTTGTTTAATTAATCATGAAAACCAGCTGACATATTTAGATCACCAAACAAACCTAGGTAGAGGTTCTGAGATTAGAAGCAAAATGACAGAGAAAACAAAAGCAATTTATCTTTCGGGAGCTATCACTACGAGTTTGCTCAAAGAGATTACGCAAGGAGCATCTGACTGTAAGATATTGATAGACAATGGCACAAGAGTTTTTTCAGATTATCATCAGTTTGCAACTCTTCAAAAAAAGGGAATGCAAATTGAAGTGTTACATCCTATCACTGTTGAAGCAGTCACGGTTAATCCGGTATCTCCTTATGGATATGCCTTTTCAAGCGATGAATTAGTGAGATTAATCAAAGATCAAATTAAAGACATTGAAGTTGTAGATGTGATGACAGGAGGGATCTAATTGACAGAGTTAATCAACAAAGATGGATTCAATAAATTAAATCTAGAGGCTATTTTAGACAAAATCCAGCCAATATCTCCCTATGGTCTCACAGTAAAGTCTAAAATCAAGCCTTATCTCCCTGGCCAAGAAGCTGAATTAGAAAAAAATTATCGGTTAATGGCTTATTTAGAAGGCTATTATGTAGATCGAGATGTCATTTCAGCTTTGAATCATGTTAAAGACATAAGAGAATCTATCTATAGAACATTACAAGATGAAGTATTAACTGATGTTGAATTGTTCGAAATTAAAGGTTTCTGTATTCAAACAAAAAAATTGTTAAAAGCATTTAAAGGAAACAAGGAGTTTGATGATATTCAAGTGGGTAATTTATTACCTGTGATTAGTCAGTTAGACCCTAATAATGAAAATCTTCAAACATTTTATATTTATGATGCTTATTCTGAAAAGCTTGCAGATATACGACAAAAAATAAATAGTTTGACTTATGAATTGAAAAAGTTAAAAAAAGACTTAAAAAATAACATCCAAGAAACTTATGAATCGGAAAAGCCCTTGAAAATCAGTTTAAAAGGAGATATTCATCTAGATAGATCCAATATCAGTTTATGCAATCAGCTAGAAAGAGATGCTAGACTTTATGTGAGTGGTCAATCAATCGGTCAGATGATATTTAGTATTAGGAACACCCAGGAGATGGACCAACTTGATTCACAAATAGCCCACTTAAGACAATTAGAAGAGGAAGAAGCGTATCAAGTACGTATTTCATTAAGTTTGTTTATCAAATCATTTAAAGAGACTTTCGACAAGACTTTTGAAGCAATAGGTGTGATGGATTGGGTTCTCGCTAAATTAAGGCAAGCAAAAAATTCTGCAAGTGTTCCACCAGAAATTGTAACGGATCATATTATTGTGATTGAAGAAGGACGTCATCTCAAAACTGAAGAAGCACTGAAATATAAACAGCAAGACTATCAGCCTATCTCATTAAAATTGGATTGTCCCGTCACATCAATCACAGGGGCTAACATGGGAGGAAAGACTGTCACACTCAAAATGATTGGGCAACTAGCGTGGGCTGTGTCATATGGTCTTTATGTACCGGCTAAAAAATGTCGTATTGGCTTGTCAAATCATATTTTTGTTTCCATTGGAGATGAACAATCTGTGGAACAAGGACTTTCAACTTTTGGTGCAGAAATATTAAAGTTAAAAGAAGCTTTTGAAAAGGCAAATCATCGGAGTCTCATTCTTATTGATGAGTTAGCAGGTGGCACAAATCCACTAGAAGGAGCAGCCATTACCCGTAGTGTCATCCAATATTTGAAGCATAAATCCTCTATTACGATCATTACAACACATTTTGATGATGCAGCCAACGCTTCTAATCAAAAATTGCAAGTCATCGGATTAAACCAAATGGCTTTTGAAGATTTAGAAAAGAAAATGGAAGAACACCCAGAAAAAGGAATGCAATTATTAAATTCCTTGATGGATTATCGATTGATTTCCGGAAAAGATGGCAATGGCGTTCCAAAAGATGCCATTAGAATAGCATCTTTAATGGGATTACAAAGAGAAATCATTAATGAAGAAAAAAAAAATATTG
>SKID01000316.1 GCA_007116605.1 Tissierellia bacterium | reverse complement strand
TCAAGCATCAATCATTATATTGAAAAATGCGCAAATAGCGGCTCAAACACATAAACATTAAAAGCCGCCAATCAAGTATAATTCCCTTAATTGACGACCATATCAATTCATTATAATGCTATATCAGCCTCAACACCTGACTTAAATTCAACCGTAAACTTCTCTTCCAAGACCGTCACTTTCTCAATAAGCCTTCTTACCAGCTGCTCATCATACTTTTCCAACACTTCCGGTTGTTCATCTAAGAACTCGGCCATCTCAATAATGCGTTGCCTTTTTCCTTCACGCTCTGCATTTTCAATCAGTGCACTTTGCTTCAAATCCCTCAAGCGATAAATCTCATCTGCCACATCCTCATAATTCGCTTTGGAGTTGGCCAGTCTTAATAATTCTTTTTGAAGCTCGTCCAGTTTTTCATCAATGTCGTTTGTGGCTTTATCGCTATCTTCATTCAAAACGGTGGCGATATTCTCTTTTAAGACTGCAAGGAAAGTATCTTTTCCGGCCAGCACCTCATTCATTGCTTTTACAACTGCTGCCTTTAGAAACTCTTCATTAATGGTTGGGGAAGAGCAATCGGAACCTTTTTCTTCAAGGCGACTGACACATCGCCAGACAATGGACCTACATCCTCGATTGTTCCAGTGGACCCTTCTATAAATCTCACCGCATTCTGAGCAGTAAACAATGCTGGACAGAGCGTACTTGCTGCTATACACGCGCTTCTTTCCATTCTTTCCTGTATAAAGGTTCGCCCGTCTTACCAGTTCTTCCTGCACCTGCATGAAAATTTCACGCGGGATAATAGACTCGTGGCTGTTTTCTACATAGTATTGAGGAACGATGCCATTGTTAACGACTCTCTTCTTGGAAAGGAAGTCGACGGTATAGGTTTTTTGTCTAATCACTCAAAGTTTGATACAATTTGGCGATATTTGATTAACGCTAAAAGGTATAGATTAACGCCAAAAGGTGCACCGGAGTATGATCGAATAACTTGTTTTCTTTAAGTGCACTGCTTCATTTTTGCATAGTATGGAGCGCATTAAAAATTGCCTTACTATAGTCATGAAGTTACTTGCTCTGTTTACGGGCGGATGGATGATAGAATCGAAGAAAAACAGTGTTGTCTGTGCAGAAATATTTCACGCTATGATCGTCGCTAACTGCATTTTTTTTGCATTTCACCGCCGAAAATCATATTTGCACTTTCAAACACAGACCCATCAGCACCACCGCATAGTACAACATCTGGGTTAATAAGTTTTATTTCTTCGCGTAAAACTTCACGAACTTCTTCACTTTGTAAATAGCTTGTCAACTTCTTACAGTCTGTTGAGGCGCCACCCCATGTTTTTTTAAATTGACGATTGCAGTTTTGTTGAGATTTTTTCTAAGTATATCAGTATTGAAGCGTTCGCTTTCCATATATTGATCACACGAGATTTGTTTTCCTTCAAGCGTGTCATAGAAAACATCTAACCACATACAAACATTATAAATGTTTTATAATAAAATTTCTGGCTGTTCTTATCATCTCCAGGTTCGTTATTTGCCTGTTGATGTTGTAGCCAACTTCTATAGTCCCACTCATTATAGCTTTCCGGTTCTCGCCCTTTATCATCATTTCCGTTTGTTTCTTTAAGCAAAAAAAAACCTTCTTAAGCTGTTTATTAAAGCAAGTCTCATCGACTATACCATCAAAACAGATCCCATTTTCTTTATTATTCGTGGAACCATCCGCCTGCAATAATACTTCTTGTTTGTTTTTTAATAAGTCCTTTATTTTCTCTGTTACTGTTAGCATCTGCCAATCTCCTGTGTAGTTTTAATTTTTAATATTAATGTTTTGTACATTTAACTTTCACAGTAAAAAAGGCAGATTCTCGTTTAAATTCTACTCCTTTAATTCCAAGGTCACAATTTGGCCAATAAAGTTTAATCTTTCACAGATGACATCAAATTTTGATTTTAAAACGCTTCATTGTATTTCTTCCAACAAGCTTACTATTGTGTCACATTTGCTTAGCACTTCATCGGCAATCCTCTGTGCTGTTGCCATAGAATTATTAAGGTCAAATTCTATAATAACAGACTCATAAATATCTATCCCTAATTTGTCCACTGATTTTTTCTTTAATACTTTCTCCAATTTTGAAGCAATATTTGGTGACCACACAGATACTCTAGCTGACATTGGTGAAACACTGTCCAAATTTCGAATATCCTTGTAAGTAAGATAAATATCTACTTTTCCCCGCCTCACCAGTTCACTATCTATGAGACCTACAAAAGATACTTGCAAATGTCCTTTTGATGATTGATTCTCCCATAAGTCAATCCTTATTTTATCCGAACCAATTTCCACTATCCTGCTAGATACAATAATATTGACTTCTTCAACTATTGAATCTAAAAATCTCTCTACTTCCTTCATTGCTTCGTTGAGTATTTGGTAATCAGTTAGATATAAAATTCCAGCTTCCGACAACTTTTCCATATGCTATCCCTCCATCAGCAACTCAATAAACTGCCTATTATCATCTATTAATCTTCTAAACCGAATAAAAGTTGAAAGGTTAAACTCTTCGGTTATTATTCTATTACCCAGAACGTTAATCTCATCGACTATATCTTCCACCATCTCATAAGGGCCGACTGCCAAGTCAATCAACAATCTTAACAAGTTTTCTTTGCCGGTTTTAGGTAAATCCGATGATTTCAAGAGAACCAGTCCCCTATTGATTATATCACCGTGTGTCAGGTTGATCCAACCGGAAATACTATTGCTATTCTTTCTATGAGGCGTTAAATAGATTTTTATATGCTTCTTATGTTTAAAATCTTCATTATTCTCTAAAGCTACATTATATCTTCTTAACTGATTTAACTCAGAATTAGGATGATTGCTTTCATTACTAAGAATCTTTTGCTCAATTACTATCAAATAATCATTCCCGACAATTCCAATGTCCGCGAAGCAACCAACAGATCCTATTCCGCTTGAAACCTCGCCTAATTTGATTTCCGGAATAACTTCACACCCTATTTGCCAGTCTTCGCCTAGTCCTAAACGTTTGCATTCTGGATTCAGTATCACCTCTAATAATCTATCCTGTAATCCGTGTTGTTTATTCTGATCAAGAAAGTATGATAAATACTTGGTGAATCTAATCTCTTGTGTTCCTTTTCCACAGATGGATAAGATAGGCAGTGGAATGCCGCTTTTTAAATCTATCCTGTTAACTACCGAGGCGACAAAAGGAATCTGTTCTTTACGCCAGTTTAATAGAAAGCTGTTTTTAATCTTGATAATGGTATTCTTTAACTGGGTATTGTCACCCCTTATGTAAGCATGCCTAATGCTTGATATGATAACTGATATATCTTTTCCTGATTCATCTGTTTCTTTTCGATGTTCGGTTGATTCTTTTATGCGCGTTATTGTTTCGCGCAATTTGATTGTGTCCATAAGAAATCACCTTCTTCCTATCGGATGTACTATTACACAAAAAACTAATATCGCAAAAATCGCACCGGAGTATTATAGAATGCGTGTTTAATTCTTATAGGCTAACACAGCTTGTTGGAACCCTTCATCGTTTATATAATCAGTGACCCGACTTAATATGGTTGAGTAACATTTTCCTTCTTTGCCTTCTAACAATACTTTTTCTATTGCGTTTTGAATTACACTTTTATTACCAATTACTGCATCCACGATGACTTGATTACTCATATTTGAATCTGCTCTAAAAATCATTGCTTCCAGCTGCATTACAAGATTTACTAATTTCTTATTAGGATATTGTTCGAACATATCCGAATGACGTTTGCTAAAAAACGATATACTTACCTCTCCAACATCAGCTTGTAATAATGCATCTGATAACTCAACTGCTCTTATGGTTTGATTTTGTATATAAGGCATTAAGTCAATGAGTGCTGTTCCTGCCAGTAATTGTTTTTCTGTAAGCTTTTTCCCAAATTCTGAATTCTGTATAATGTAGTAAATAGTAGCTACATTTTCGGCTATATATCTGTAATTTCCCCCTTCAGTAGTCCCGCTTTTAAATGCCTTAAACAAGTCAGTTAGTTTCATCATTGAACCCCCGTGTAGTATTTTAGATGATGGTAAAGCTTGTCATTACTGAATTTATTGTTTGTTTACGTTGTAGTATTCTAGCATTTGTCTTAAGCAATTGCCAGAAAACAATCATTCATTTAAAATATCATTAAACTAAATATAATTAAGGATTTGTTACTTAAATCTTAAAATTTTTGATGGTCCTTGAAGTAATTTGAGATCTATACACTAATAAATTGTCACATATTGATTCTATGTAATTCATGTAATCACCCCAATAAAAAGAACCTGATTAGATGCCTATGCTCTGTATATTTTATTATGGAACTCCACCATCATAGGATAGAAATGAGAATTAAACAAATTGCTAAATGGAAATACATCAGATATTCCATGAATCAATAATGGTGCTTTTTCATAGTCATCAGCACAACTTGGATTCGCCAAAATATCCCCCAACACTATACAACTGTCAATAACAGCGTTTCTATTAATGCCCTCTACTTTTCCAAATAGCCATTCAGCTCGTAATTTCCCACCATTAACTGTTTTCATATATAGTTCTATCCTATCTAAAAACACATCCATTTCTTCCTGGTTCTTTATGTATTTTTTTCGAACGTGTTCCATAATGCTGCCCATAATCTCCCTATTGTCTTTCCTAGCCCTAGTACAAGCAAAATCACATATTACTGCCAAGAACGGTAGAAGTTCCCATTCTGGATTAACAGCTATTGTTAGTCCATTTAACCTGTTAAGTGAGTCCAAATAGTATTCTTCGTATAGTTCAACATATTTATTCTTGCTTTTATTCTTGTTAAACAAACCCATAATACCCCCCAATATTTTTGGCATCTCTTTTAACATGTTAGCGTCATTATAAGTAATTGTATATTTAGTGTCAAATACTTGGCAAATTAGACAAAACAAAATGATTTCTATCAATCGCCAAATCAGTATTTCTAATCAACAATGATTTACTATAAGCTTTAAACCCACATATTATTACTATGCTCTTTATTCTAAATTGTCTCTTTCTATTATCCCCTTCATCTTGTTATAAATATCAATTTTATCGTCATTAATACTGTCTAGCTTAAAATATATATAAGATTTTTCTTCCTCTGTTAGTTCTCCATTTTCCCTTAAATCATTAAGCTTATTAAGCCATTGCTCGCTTTTTTTATCTAAATGCTTCAGTTGTAAAATAAATTTATTATTTACATTTAGGTATCCTGATTTATTAAACTCATCCTGCTTATCTAAATCTTTTAATCTTATGAATTCTTCTAGCTTGCTCAAGTACTTAATCTTGGTAATAATTTCATCTTCATACTTGGATCTATCCTTGTTACTTTCCTTAATCTCTTCTATGACACTCTCATCAATGGTATTGATTTTATATACTTCTTTGGCCTTCATGAAGAATATATCTGTTCTGTAGATGTATATTAACTTATCAGTATCGTTGTGAAACTCAGTTATAAGCTCTGGTCTAGGTTTTACTAGTTCTCCGCCTTTTATTAAAAACCAGTCTTCTTTTTTTTCACTTGTAATGAAAAGTATGTTTTTATTATCCTGTTTAGCTTTTTTTATTATTTCTTTCCAATTTATATAATCTCCATATTCTTTATTTCCATTTTTTTTATTTTTATCGTAAGCGTAAATTCTAGTGCACATTGACAATATTAAAAAAACCGCCTCATGAAGAGACGATTTTAATTAGTCATTTGGTTTTTAAATTTTCCTCTTAACTTCTTCAGGCAAAGTTTCTGACCACGGTAAACAAGCATCCAAAGCCTCTAGATTATCTAAATCTATGTTTGGAAGCCTTTCAAATAAAAAATTAAGATACTGATGTGGAATTAAACCATTGACTTTAGCGGTTTCGATAATGCTAAAGCATATGCCACTGGCAGTGGCTCCTTTTGAAGATTTTGCAAACAAAAAATTCTTTCTCGCCAGTACAAATGGTTTTAGCCCCCGCTCGGCAAGATTGTTTTCGCAGCTTAATCTGCCATCTTCAAGGAAAACAACGAATGAATCCCACTGATTAAGAGAATACTTGATAGCTTCTCCTAGCTTGCTCTTTGGAAGTGTCTTTTTCGAT
>SKID01000075.1 GCA_007116605.1 Tissierellia bacterium | reverse complement strand
CACAGTATCCGTCATATCAAAGATATACTCAGACTGAAAAATATCGTTGTTGAAGGTATCTTTTCCCATTTAGCACTGACTTCAAAAGAAGAAGATCTTCTTCAGCTAGAACGCTTTTTATCTCTTAAAGAAGAGCTTTCCTCTCATTCTATAAAGACATATCATATTTGCGACAGTATTTCAGCAGCAGACTATCCTGACTTCAGATTAGATATGGTGCGTATCGGCGCTGCTTTATATGGACTAAAATCTTATAGTAATACAGACCTGGTCCTAAAAAATGTAGCAGAATTTAAAACACGCCTATCCCATATTAATCATTTAAGTAAAGGGGAAGGTGTTAGCTATGGTTATAGATGGAAGGCTGATAGAGCTTCCGTTATTGGAACTTTACCCTTTGGCTATGCAGATGGATATCCAAGAAATATGTATGAAAAAGGCAAGGTTTGGATAAATGGAAAGTTAGCTCCTATAATAGGTGTTATCTGCATGGATCAATGTATGGTTGATTTAACCGATGTGCCTGGTGTAAAGGTTGGCGATGAAGTGTTGATATGGGGTAGTGAAAACCACCTTATCACCATAGAATCCGTTGCAAATGCTGCCAGTACTAATAAAAACGAAATTGTTTCTAGAGTTAGTCGAAGAGTGCCACGGGTTTATCTTAAAAACGGTCGCATTGATTCAGTAAACGATTATTTAACTCGATGACTCAAAGGGTAAGATTCCCAATTAAAGAAGGGGGAAATAGTACTGTAGAGTCCCTGGGTAACGCTCTCTAAGATTCAGTTGGCGATTCAAACGCCATGTGAATCAAGAGTCCTGATGGTAGCTTAAGCTATGTCCGTCATTCCGGAAAACATCACCAGGAGTCTCGTAAAAACTTTACAGCATCACTTACTATTATAAATCTATCTCTACTTATTAACAGAAGGAAAAGGTACAGTGATATCTAGAAACTTTCATCGCTATCTTTAGTATTAAGTTTTCTAGTGATTACGTTAGATGATGCAACTGACATCAAACTTTCTTACCCTTATTCTTTAGGCATTCCTATAACCAGCTTCATACTAACTATTATTAGATTTTTTTAAAACCCCAACACTAATAGCTGGCACATATATTGCATAACTAATGAGTATGTAAGGTATGATGCCTTAACAGAACATGATTAAAGAGGAGGATTTATTTATGAAAAGATTTTTATCCGTTTGTTTAGTTTTAGCGCTTTTACTAAGCTCATTAGCAGCTTGTAATAATGACCCTGCGCCCGCTCCACCGCCACCATCTGATAATGATGAGACACCCGATGATTCAGGATCAGATGACCCACCTGCCAAAGCAGAACCAATGATTCACAATATGATTTACTCAGGTGAAATTACAACATTAAATTATCTTGTCACTGCCTCTGAAAATGAGTTTGCCATGGCTGCTAATATGGTAGACACCCTCATTTGCTATGATCAATTTGGTATACCTCGTCCTATGTTGGCTGAATCATGGTCATCATCAGAAGATCAAACTGTTTGGACTTTCAACATTAGACCTGGTGTGAAGTGGTATACTTTCCAAGGAGAAGAATATGCTGAAGTAGTGGCTCAAGACTGGGTTGACGCGATGAACTATATTCTAAATCCAGATAATGGATCATCCACTGCACAAATTGCTTATTCTGTTATCAAAAATGCTCGTGATTATTACGAAGGAACCCTAGAAGATTTTGAAGAAGTTGGTGTAAAAGCTGTTGATAAGTATACCTTAGAATATACCTTGTCTGCTCCTACACCGTATTTCTTGTCAATGCTTAATTATGTCACTTTCTTACCTGCAAATGGTGACTTCTTAGCTGAGTCTGCACATAGATTTGGAACCCATAATTCAACACTGTTATATAATGGTGCTTACATTTTAGAAGTATATGAACCACAAAACAGAAGAGTTTTAGTTAAGAATGAAAACTATTGGGATGCAGCTAATGTGTTTATCGAAAGAATCAATTACCGATACAATAGAGAAGCTTCTGCTGTAGCTCAAGAACTATATTTGCGTGGAGAACTTACTGAATTAGCTATTTCTTCTGCCATGTTAGATGAGTGGATGAATAACCCTGAGAGAAAAGCAATGGTAAGACCCGGTAGACCTAGTTTTTATACCTTCTTCTTTGCACTAAACTTTAAACCTGAATTTGATGCTGAATACGAACCTGCTAACTGGGAAAAGGCTGTTAATAATACAAACTTCCGTAAATCCTTATTCCATGCTATTAATCGTATGGCTGTTATGATGACACATGAACCATTTAACCCACAAAATAGATTACTCAACACAATCACACCCTTTAATTTTGTCTCTGTGGGAGGCAAAGACTTTACGCAACTTCCTGCCTTAGCACCATTTACGGCAACCGAATCATTTAACGCTGAGTCTGCTTTATCATACAAAGAAAAAGCCATGGAAGAATTAGCTGGAACAGTCACTTTCCCAGTTAAAATAAAACTGCCATACAATTCTGGTTCCACTGCTAATGCAGATAGAGCTCAAGTATTAGAGCAACAACTGGAGAATTTATTAGGTAAAGATTACATTGATGTAATGATTGTTGCTTATCCACCTACTGGTTATTTAAATACCACCCGTCGAGCAGGTAATTATGCGCTTCAAGAAGTTAACTGGGGACCCGACTATGCTGATCCACAAACTTATACTGATCCATTCGCTACAGGCTCCAATTATAACTTCCCAGAATTCATCAAAGAAACCGATGAAAATGGTGTTAACTTATACGAAATATACGAACAGTTAATTGAAGAGGCACAAGCTGAAGTCATTGATATTCAAAGAAGATATGAACTTTTTGCACAAGCAGAAGGATTTATGATTGAAAATGCTTGGGTAATCCCTCTTTCAACTGGTGGTGGCGGTTACTTCTCATCTAAAATCAATCCATTTGAAGCTGGATTCTCACCGTTCGGATTGGCTCGTTATCGTTATGTGGGTGTTAGAATTTTGGATCGTCCAATGAACACTGAAGAATACTATGAAATAAGAGAACAATGGGAAAAAGACCGTGAAGAAGCATTAAGAAACGCTGCAAACTAAAGGCTTTAGAGCATGGTCGTTGTGACCATGCTCTAATAATCAAAATGAAGGAGTTTGACGAGATGCTAAAATATACCATCAAACGTTCGTTACAGTCAATTATAACCCTCTTTATTGTTGTCACTGTGGTTTTTTTGCTCATGAGACTATTGCCAGAGGAAGGTTATTTTGGTGATGGATTTGAAAAATTAGATGAAATGCAAAAAGAAGCTATTCTGACTAACATGGGCTTAAGAGACCCTTTGCCTATTCAGCTACTCAATTTTTATGGTCAGCTTATCAGAGGTGATTTAGGAGAATCCACAATCTATCGAAGAGGTGTATCAGTTAATGAAATTTTAAAAGACAAAATCCCTTACTCATTATGGTTAGGACTATCCAGTGTTTTCTTATCTATGATTCTAGGAATTTCTAGCGGATTACAAATGGCTTTACATAAAAACAAGTTAATTGATAAAATTGGTACCTTTTATGTGGTTGTTGTTAATGCTGTGCCTGCAGCTGTCTATTTTTTGTTTATTCAATTATACATGACTAGGTGGTTTAATTTGCCAATCTTATTTGATGTAGATAGACCTTCTAGTTGGTTTTTGCCTGTTATTTCAATGGCTTTAGGTTCGATAGCTCATTATGCCATGTGGATGAGAAGATATATGGTGGATGAACTGAATAAAGATTATTTGAAATTAGCAAGAGCGAAAGGAATGAAAAACAAAGACATTATGAAAAAACATGTTATGAGAAACGCCCTAGTCCCATTAGTTCAGTACTTTCCTGCTTCAATTTTGTTTGCCATTGGTGGGTCTTTATTTATTGAATCTTTGTACTCTATTCCAGGCATGGGTGGACTTTTAGTAGATGCCATTAAAATTCAAGACAATCCTCTAGTTCAAGCCCTTGTCCTTATTTTTTCGACGATCAGTATATTTGGCCTTTTAATGGGTGACTTGCTGATGGCACTAGTAGATCCTCGAATTAAATATGGTAAAGACGGAGGCGTAAGATGAAATCTAAAAAATTAGAGCATATAACTGACAACCTTTCTCAAGATCTATTTGAAATTGCTAATAAATCCGACAACACTTCCGAAAAAATTGGGTACTCTGATTACTCGTACTGGCATTCAACTGTTCAAGTATTTTTCAAAAACAAGATTGCTGTAGTGTTTTTAGGTATCATCATCGTTTTATTGCTCTTTACAATGATACAACCTTTTTTACCAAATCAAAAATCACCCACACATATTCATATTAACCCTGAAACCTATATGCAATATCGAAATGTCCCTCCTGGATCAGAATTCTGGTTTGGTACAAATCAAATTGGACAAGATTTGTGGGCACGTATTTGGAGTGGTACTAGGACTTCTCTTCTAATTGGCATTTCAGTAGCATTTTTCGAAATCATCATCGGTGTTACAATAGGAACAATTTGGGGCTATGTTAGAAAGCTAGACCGACTTATTACAGAAATTTATAATGTCTGGAATAATATCCCCACTACTGTCTTAATGGTTTTAATGACTTATATTTTGAGACCAAGCATTAGCACACTGATCATTGTCATGGTCTTAACAGGTTGGTTGCGAATGGCACGTCTTGTCAGAAATCTTGTGACCATTATTCGCGATCGGGAATATAATCTAGCCTCCCGATGTTTAGGAACACCTACACAAAGAATTTTGTCTAAAAACATTGTTCCTTATCTTGTTTCCGTCATTATGTTGCGAGTAGCATTAGCCATTCCTTTTGCCATTGGGTCTGAAGTTTTTCTAACTTATATTGGCTTGGGTCTACCGGTTCAAATACCATCCTTAGGCAATTTAGTCAACGAAGGACGTATTTTAATGATGAGCCCATCTTTACGCTATCAACTCTTGTTTCCTGCTACAGTCATTTCAATCATCACTGTTTCTTTCTATGTGATTGGAAATGCTTTTGCTGATGCAGCAGATCCTAAAAATCATGTTTAAGGGTGGTACTAATGAAAAATAAAATTGATTACACAAAAACCAGTAAAGTTTTAGAAATCCAAGATCTTAAAATCAAATTTAGCCTTCGTGGTCAGTCATTGACAGCTATTCGTGGTGCTTCATTAGATTTATTCAAAGGAGAAAGCCTTGCTATTGTCGGAGAGTCAGGCTCTGGTAAATCTGTATTAACAAAATCTTGTATGGGATTATTAGATGGTAATGGATGGATAGATGCCGGGTCTATAAAGTACAAAAATATTGATTTAGCTACATTTAAAACAGAGAAGGATTGGTTAAAAGTACGAGGAAAAGAGATTGCTATGGTTTTTCAAGATCCCATGACATCTTTAAATCCCCTTAAAACAATTGGGAAACAAGTCCAAGAAACGTTAATGCTTCATCGCAACTTCAATTCAAAAGAAGAGGCTCGACAAGCAACCTATGATTTATTGCTTAGTGTTGGCATTGATGATGCAAAGCGTAGATTTAAGCAATATCCCCATGAGTTTTCAGGAGGTATGCGTCAGAGAATTGTTATTGCCATCGCTGTGGCTTGTAATCCTGAGATACTTATTTGTGATGAACCGACCACAGCATTAGATGTGACTATTCAAGCTCAAATTATTGAATTGCTTCAAACCTTACAAAAAGAATATGATCTGACCATTATCTATATCACTCATGATCTGGGGGTTGTTGCCCATGTAGCAGATCGTGTTGCTGTAATGTATGCAGGTGAGATTGTTGAAGTAGGCACTTCTGATGAAATTTTTTATAATCCTCACCACCCGTATACCAACGCATTACTTGATTCATTACCCCAATTAGGAACAAAAGGTGAACCTTTAAAAGCCATTCAAGGAACGCCTCCAAACTTATTTAAAGAAATTGTTGGAGATGCATTTGCACCACGTAATCCATATGCTCTAAAAATTGATTTTGTTCATCCTGCGCCTTATTTTGAAGTTTCTCCTACACATAAAGTGAAAAGTTGGTTAATGGACCCAAGAGCTCCAAAGATACCCAAATCTGAGACTGTTCAGCGACTACAAAACCAATGGAGGGCAAACGAATGATAGAAAAAGACAAATTACTCGAAATAGACAATATTACCGTTGAATTTG
>SKID01000150.1 GCA_007116605.1 Tissierellia bacterium | reverse complement strand
TTAACTAAAGTGAAAGGAAGCAAATGACCACATAATGCGCGAATCATCAACAGGACTCTTGGATTTATTTGGCTTTTCAATGGCAATCTCAGAATCCTGTTCATACAAATTAAAATATTTAATACTTATTTAATGCTTATCTTATCCGTTTCATGGTAATATGAAATCAACAGGACTCTTGGATTCAGATGGCGTTTGTAGCACCACCTGAATGTTAGAGACTCTTATCCAGGGACTTTACAGTACTTATATCCCACTTGTAGAAGCGGGAGTCTTAGTACTGTTAATCATCGGATAAATGAATTCTATGCTATACTCAAAAGGAAAAACTATGAAATCATTACTTCTCAGTAGAAAAAAATCATTCATACTCTATCTCTTTGGCTGTTTTTTGCCTGTTATAGACACTTTGCTTAGAAATATTGCCACCGCTCTTTTAATAGGCAGTATTGAAAAAGGTGATATTGATTATTTTTTAAGGATAGTCTTACTCTCTCTTGCTTTTGCTGTTTTAGGGTTTTTTCTATTTCTAATCTCTCGATTTTTGCGCATCAAATTTATGAGAGATATTATACTAGAAGTGAGATTAAAAGCTTTTGATAAAATTCTTGCTTATTCTATTCAGCAGTTTTCTTCTAAATCAAAAGATCAGTACGTTTCCCATTTAATTAACGACGTTCAATTATTTGAGCAGAATTTTTTCTTTAAACTCATTAATGTGGTGTTTTTAGGAGGTTGGTATCTATTTTCTCTTGTCATACTCGCCTGGTTAGATTGGCTATTTGCATTATCTTTACTGGCAATCTCTATCCTTGTTTTTTTTATCATCAGAATCTTCGAAAAAAAGACTATTGGATTACAAGCATCTGTTTCTCAAGCTAACGAAGACTATACCCTTAATATTGCTAATACCTTTAATGGTTTAGAGATTATTAAACTTAATCGTATCGAAGACCGTTTTTTATTAGATTCTCTAGAAAAAGTTAATCAGACTGAGCTCCGTAAATTTCGTTATACTGTGTTTACTGAAAGTCAAAAAAGTCTTTCTAATTTTTTAGGTTACTTTATATTTGTTGGTATCATCGTCTATGCTATAAATTCAATTCTCCAAGGCGCATCATTTACAGAAACAGCATTGATGATTCAATTGGCAAATGGTATTATTTGGCCTGTTGCTCAAATACTGCCTATTTTTAATGAGTTAAAGGCAGCTTCTAATATTTACGATAAAATAACGTTTAAGGATTCCGTGCCCAATCTTATCACACCCTTAGATAATAGGTCTACTCACCAACCTAGTCAACCCTATAGTTTCTCAAATTGCATTCAGGCTAAAAACTTATCTTTTGAATATTATGACAAAACAGTTCTTAATCATGTTTCTTTTTCAATAGAAAAAGGGAAAAAATATCTGATTAAAGGTGCTAGTGGCGAGGGGAAATCAACCCTTCTTAAGCTATTATCAATGACTTTAGATAGTTACAATGGAGAACTTTTTCTAGACCAAACCCCTTATAAAAAGATCGATCCATTAGATTTTTATAATCATATGAGTATGATATATCAAGATGTGTTCCTCTTTGAAGACACAATTGCTAATAATATTACTCTCTACAAAAACATGGATCACGATCATATTCTCAACAGTGCTTATTTAGCAGGTATGAATGACTTTTTGAACGCACTACCTGATGGCATCAATACCCGATTAGAAGAAAATGGCAAGAATTTGTCCGGAGGACAACGACAAAGAATTTCTATTGCACGTGCAATTGCAAAAAAATCAGATATTCTTTTTGTTGACGAAGGCACTTCCAGTTTAGATGTTGTCACTGCAAGAAATATTGAAAACACACTTTTAGATCTTGATTGTACCCTTATCGCTATTTCTCACCGCTATTATCCAGAGATTAGCGAACGATATGATTCCGTTCTTTATATCAGGGAAGGACAAGTTCTTGAGTATGATGCTAAAGACTATTTCTCTAGGGAGGTCATTGCCATATGATAAAAGATTCTCTCAAAAAAACATTCCCGATGATAGTCCTCGTTATTGTTGTTGCAATACTCTGTGCTTCCGCTGAAGGTTATATGAATCTATTGATGATGGATACCATCGATTTAGCTGTAGCAGGAGATCGTTTAGGCTTTGAAACAATGGCCATTCGTTTACTTGTTGTTGCTTTTCTTTTACTTCCCATGAATATTGGTTTGTCTTTCTGTAAAGGTTTTTATAAAAAGAAAGCCATGACTTCTGCTAAATTTAATTATATTAGTAAAGCTTTTAATAAACCCATTCATGAGTTCCAAAAACACAATAGTTCAAAGTATATATCTAGTTTAACCAATGATATGCATACTGTTGAAATGAACTATATTGATGGCATCTATGAAATTATTATTAGTGTGGTTTATTTTATTGTTGGTATATTAGTCATTGCCTCTGTTAGTCCTATTGCTCTTGGGATAGGAATTGGGTTAAGTATTGTAAGTGCCACCATTTCGTTTTTACTTGGCAAACCACTCCAAAAACATCAAACACAGAGAAGTCTAATGTTTGAAGGTTATACTGGTTATATCAAAGAAGTATTAAGTGCTTTTCATATTGTAAAAGCTAATAATTTAATCAAAAAAGTTTCGGATGATTATTTTCACAAAAGTCAATCTATCCAGGAAAAAGGCTATGTGATTGACAAAATCTACACTTATATTCTTGGTTTTCAAAACTTAAATATGATGATCTCAATGTATAGCTTGCTTGGTATCACAGCATTTATGGCTCTAAGAGGTTATTTAACACTTGGAGGTGTAATTCTAATTATTAACAATATGGAAAAACTAATGGTCCCCATCATGAGAATTAGTGAATGGATGCCTAAAATCAATAGTACGAAAACCTTATTTGAGAAAATTGATGATACATTATCTGTAGAAACTGTCTCCAATGAATCTATCACAATGCCTCCATTAAAAAGCGAAATAAACATAAGAAATATTAGTTTTCAATATGATCAACAACTTGTCTTAGAAAATGCATCAGCTTCCTTTCAAAAAGGCGGCAAGTATCTTATTGTAGGGCCAAGTGGAGGGGGTAAATCAACGCTTTTAAAACTACTTCGCAAATATTTTACACCTCTTGAAGGCAATATTTGGATTGATAATCATCCCTTAAAGGATATTACAAAAACATCTTATTATGAGAAAATCGCCAATGTGGAACAGCAAGTTTTTTTGTTTGAAGACACACTGTATAATAATATTACCCTGTATAAATCAATAGATTCTAACTTTTTAAATCATTGCATTGATAAAGCGGGACTCAAAGATTTTGTCCGTCAACTTCCTCATCAATTAGATACCCTAATACTTGATAACGGACGTAATATTTCAGGGGGGGAGAAAAGCCGTATCGCTATTGCCAGAGGACTTGTGAATCAAGCAGATATCATTTTTCTTGATGAAGCTTTTGCCAATTTAGATGATAAGCATGGCAAAAAAATCGAGCATACTTTACTTACATTAGAAAATGTGACTGTTATTAATGTCAGTCATGTCATATACGAAGAAAACAAAGCCTTATACGATGATATTTATCTTGTTAAAGACCAAAAAATTGTATCTATTAAGTAGGAGTCCTTATGAATTTAGATGTGTTATTTGAAGATCCCCATATTATTGTTTGTATCAAGCCATCGGGTATTGCTTCTCAGCCTGACCCTTCCAATGATACTGACATGACCCATGTAATTCATCAATATTTAAAAGAATCACCTCGTGATTATGAAACACTAGATGTGATTCACCGTTTAGATCGCCCCGTCCAAGGTGTAATGGTTTATTCAAAAACAAAACATGCGACTAAAAGATTGTCTGAACAAATTCGACAACACAATTTTTATAAAGAATATATCGCAGTGACTAATGGCGTTCCTGACCAATCATCAGGCACTTTAACCCATTATCTCAAAAGAATTCCTTCTATTAATTACTCAAAGGTTGTGAAAGAAAACCACAAAAATGGCAAAAAAGCCGTGTTAGAGTATTCCGTCACTAACCAAATCCAGCATTCAACAGAGGGGCTTTTAGGACTATGGCAAATTAAGCTAATCACTGGTCGCCATCATCAAATTAGAGTTCAACTTTCCCAAGAAGGTTATCCTCTATGGGGAGATACAAAATATAATCCTCGTTACCGAAAAAAAACAAAGTGGCATCAAATTGCTCTATTTGCTAGTGGTTTAAACTTTACTCATCCTGTTTCCAAAGAAAATTTATCTTTTACTTATTATCCAAAAGACCAGTACCCATTTAATCTTTTCAATGTTTAAGATTAACAAAAAACCTTATCCACAATTTGTAAGTGTCATAAGGTTTTTTGATTTATTAAGGCTGGTCATAAAACTTAAGATCTAACTCAATAAAAGCATCTACCACATCAGAATCAAATTGGGTCCCTTTACCATTGACTAATTCTGCCATAGCTTTCTCAATAGACAAAGGTTTTCTATAAGGACGGTAACTTGCCATAGCATCAAAAGCATCTGCTACACTAATAATCTTCGCTTGAATAGGAATCTGAATATCTTTAAGATTTCTTGGATACCCTTTCCCATCCACACGCTCGTGGTGAGACAAAACAATTTCTGCCAGTGGTCCGTATTCGTTCACTGCACTCAAAATATTATAACTAATCTCAGGATGTCTTTTTACTTCAATCCATTCGTCTTCTGTTAATACCCCCACTTTGTTTAAAATATCATTACTAACAGCAATTTTACCAATATCATGTAATAAGGCTGCCGTAGAAACCTCTTTAACCATTTCATTGGATAATCCCATTTTTTTTGCAAGATATTCGCTTATAATAGCTACTCGTCTTGCATGTTCTTCTTCACGTGGGATCTTCTCATACAATGTTTTAAGAATAATTTCTATTGAAGCATGCCTAAAGCTTTTTCTTTCATAAGCTTTGTTATGATACATGTAGTCTTCTGCTTTGCTAAAAGTCAATGTTATCGGTTCTTCAGGGTCTGTTTTTGTTGCTAATCCACATGCCACAGAAATAGGCATTACTTCTACTTTCTTATGCCCTAAGCCATTTAAAATTCTTTGAACAATAAAAGTGGCATCAATTTCATCTGTTTGTGGAAGCAGAATTACAAACTCATCTCCACCAATTCTGGCAATAATGTCACCTTTTCTACAATGCTCTAAAATAGATTGGGCTACTTCAATGAGCAAGGTATCCCCTGCACGGTGACCAAAAGCATCATTAATCAGTTTAAGGCCATTCACATCAATCATAATTAATGATAATGGTAAGTTTCTTCCATTGTCTAACCTTTTTAGCTCTTCTTCGAAAAATCTTCGATTGTAAACCCCAGTTAATTGGTCATGAAAACTTAAGTACTCAATCTCTTTTAGCTTTTCTCTTTTTTCACTAACGTCTCTAAAGACAATCACAACGCCGCGAACTTTCTTTTCACTGTCGATGATGGGTGCTGCACTATCTTCGATGGGAACTAGCTTGCCTTTTTTAGATATTAACAACGTATCCTCTGCTAATTCTATAATTTCGCCCGTTTTTAAAACAATATCAGCAGGACTTTCGCAAGGTTCTTTTGTTGTCTCATGATAAATATTTAAAACTTCTTCTAATTTTTTCCCTTGTGCTTCTTTTAAAGTCCACTCTGTTAATCTTTGGGCAATATCATTCATAATAACTATGCGTCCTTGTTTATCCGTTGATATTACTGCGTCACCAACGGACAAAAGCGTAGTCTTAAATAGCTCTTTTTCAAGATACAAAGATTCTTCCATTTTCTTCTTTTCAGTAATATCTCTTAACTGCTCTACAATATGAATGATTTCACCTTTTTCATCCATCACTGGATTACTTCGACAATCTAAATACATATTAAGAGTAGGTACATATTTTTCAATAACACTTAAAGATTTTGTCTTTAAAGCTCTCTCTGTGGCACATAGCTCACACATTTCAGTTTGTCCAATAATTTCATAACATCGTTTATCTAATATATGCTCCTCAGTCGAGCTGAATACTTTTGCTGCTGCAGTATTATATTTTTTAATCCTTAAATTCTTATCTTGAATAAATAACATTCAAGAATTAATCGACAAAGAAAGAGAAAAAACGGAAAAAGCTCAAGAAAATTTGGATGAACAGCTAAAGGCTGAGAACTTGTTTACCGCTGCAAG
>SKID01000180.1 GCA_007116605.1 Tissierellia bacterium | reverse complement strand
TTATACCTTATTACAGGCTCAAAATCCCATAATCATGATTTCAGGAAGGAGAAATTATCTATGAAACAAGTGTATTTTGTAGGTGCAGGACCAGGAGACCCAGATCTAATAACGATTAAGGGTGCAAAGTGTATAGAAATAGCAGATGTTATTATTTATGCGGGGTCATTAGTCAACCCAGAAGTCTTAAAGTTCAACAAAAAAAATGCAACCATTTATAACAGTGCAAAGATGAGTTTAGAAGAAGTTTTAACGGTGATGAAAGAAGGGACTCAGAAAGGTCAGACCATTGCAAGGGTCCATACGGGAGATCCTTCTATATATGGAGCGATTCAAGAGCAAATGGATGCTTTAGAAGAAATGAACATCTTGTACGAAGTCATTCCGGGAGTGAGTTCATTTACAGCTGCCGCTGCCTCCATAAAAAGAGAATTTACATTACCAGGTGTGACCCAAACAGTGATTTGTACAAGATTAGCAGGACGTACTGCAGTGCCTGATAAAGAAAAGCTAGAAGACTTAGCAAAACATCGGGCAAGTATGGCAATTTTCTTATCTGTAGGCATGATTGAAGAAGTGGCAGAACAGTTAATGACTCATTATCCTGTGGATACACCTGTGGCTGTTGTTAAAAAAGCCTCTTGGCCGGATGAAGAAATTGTCTTAACCAATTTAGAAAAAGTGGCAGAAATTGTTAAGAGACAAGGGATACATAAGACAGCACAAATCTTAGTTGGAGATTTTATAGCAACTGATTATGAAAAATCAAAACTATACGACAAGGCGTTTTCTCATGAATACCGAAAAGGCACTGGTGTCTAAACCTTTATCTTGGGCCATTGTTGCTTTGTCACCACAAGGTCTAAAGATAGCTTATCGTGTAGCTGAGCACTTTCCATCTGATATATATGTGACACCACAATTATGGCAAGAAGGATTGCATAGGATACAGAGTAGTTTAAAAGTATTAAACAGCCAATTGTTTCGTCAATACCATACCCTTGTGTATGTCATGGCTACTGGCATTGTGATTAGAGAAATTGCCCACTGTCTTGTTCATAAATCAAAAGATCCTGCAATTATTGTCATAGATGGTAGAGGAGAATATGTGATTAGCTTGCTTTCTGGTCATTTGGGAGGAGCCAATCATAAAGCTAGAATGATTGCTGAAAAGATAAAGGCACAGGCAGTGATTACAACCATGTCAGATGTGACAGGACATTTAGCTGTGGATATGATTGCTCAAAAACTGGATAGCCAATTACTTTCTTTTAATAAAGCAAAAGAGTTGACGGCCATGATGATTCGAGGAGAAAAAGTCGCCTTTGTCTCCGACTGGCCTGTAGAAGTTTCCAACTTGCCTGAATCACTATACATAAGTGAAGAATTACCACTAGATGAGCCTGCAATATGGTTGACAAATAAAAAAGAGAGTAAACCACATCCAAAGCAGGTTCAACTCATCCCTAAAAACATTGTTCTAGGGATAGGTTGTCGCAGAGGGACACCCTTATCTGTTATTGAAAAAGTAGTATTTGATAGCTTAAATCAGTATGGAATTCACCCTAAAGCCATTAACAAGCTGGTATCGATTCATCTGAAAAAAGATGAAGAAGGATTAATAGCTTTTTCATCAAAATACCAAGTGGCATTGGAAACTTATCCTGTTGAGGATCTCTTACCCTATGAGTCTTTATTTGAAAGCTCAAGTTTTGTTAAAAAGATAGCAGGAGTCGGTGCTGTCAGTGAAACGAGTGGTTATTTTGGTTCAAATTTTGGACGGAAGATTTGCGAAAAAATTAAAGAACAAGGAATGACGCTGTCCGTATGGGAGGAAAATAAATGCTTTCAATTGTAGGAATGGGTCCTGGAGACCAGGACAATATGACATTCAAAGCCTATGAAACTTTTAAAAATGCAGACCGAGTGATAGGTTATAAAAAATATACCCAATTAGTTCAAAAAATATTTACAGATATACAGATAGAAGAATTTGGCATGATGAAAGAAAGGGACCGATGTCAAAGAGCAATTGAACTGGCTAAGACAGGTGAGAATATCGTTTTAGTCAGTAGCGGAGATTCGGGTGTTTACGGAATGGCGGGTTTAGCTTATGAAATGGCAGAGGGACAACTAGATTTTAGTGAAATAGAAGTCATCTCAGGTATTTCGGCTTTAAGTGCTTGTGGAAGCTTATTAGGAGCACCCTTGATGCATGATTTCGTCGTCATCAGTTTAAGTGATTTACTGACAGATTGGAATTTAATAGAAAAGCGTCTTCATTTAGCAGGACAAGGAGATTTTGTAACAGTATTATATAATCCGAAAAGTCAAGGAAGGAAGACACATATAGAAAAAGCAAGAGATATATTAATGACTTATAGGGATGATCAGACCCCTGTGGGGATTGTAACAAATTGCGGAAGAGAAGACGAAAGCAGGCTAGTGGATTGTCTTAAGAGTTTTTGTCAGCAACCGATTACAATGACATCTACTGTATTTGTTGGAAATAGCCATACAAAAGTCGTGCAAGGGAAAATGATAACACCAAGAGGTTATCTTTTATGATTGCTTTGTTTGGAGGAACCACAGAAAGTCTAGTAATAGCAGAAAAACTGAAAAGCAGGGGACATCCTTTTATATTGTTTACTGCAACAGATTTCCATGTCCATTCTCATATTAGACAAGAAGCAATCAATCATCAAGCTGGTCCCCTTAACCAGGAAGAAATGGCGCAGGTATTTCAAAAAGAAAACATCAAAATGGTCATTGATGCCACCCATCCCTTTGCTGTTCAAGTCAGCGAAAACCTAATGCATGTGTGTGAAAGTTTGTTGATTAGTTATTATCGCTTTGAACGACAAAGCATCTCTACTAGAAAGAGTCATCATGTGAGAAGATTTTCAAATTATGATGAGGGGATTCAGTTTTTAAAAAATACAGAGGGCAATATATTGCTATCAACAGGGAGTCATTCAGTTTCTTTGTTTACAAAATCACTGCCGACAGAAAGATTGTATGTGCGAGTACTGCCCACTCCTGAGATTCTAAAAAAAACTATTGAGGCAGGTGTCATCAAAGATCATATAATGGCTATGAAGGGACCCTTTAGTCAGGAGATGAATGTAGCAATGATTAAATTTTGGAATATTTCTTATTTAGTATCAAAAGATAGTGGATCACAAGGAGGGCTAGAAGAGAAAATAAAAAGTGTGGAAGAGACAAAAACCCAGCTCATTCTTATTGAGAGACCACAAATGAATTACCCTAAGGCTTATAACAATCTAGATAGATTGTTTAAAGATATTAAAGATAAAATGGAGGCATTAAAACATGTTTAACAAAAAACACCGATTGATTATCATAACCATGATCATTTTATTGATCATCTTGGCAGGTTGTCAAAGCCCATCACAAGAAGTACCACAAGATCAAAACAATAACCAAGAAGAAAATCAACCTGGAGATGAACAATTAGCAGAAGAAGTTGAAGCATTTGTTAGCTTATTTCCAGAAATCGTCCACGACGTCACTGAAAACACCGTCACCTTTGTTGGTGGAGAAGAAATATTGACTGTGACTAGAAATCCGCAAAGAGTGGTGGTCTTGCAAAATTCTATTTTAGATTTATGGTATTTAGCTGGAGGAGAAGCGATAGCAAGAGTTGATGGGACAACAAATGTACCAGATGAAGCGATGGACTTACCAACAGTAGGTTCTACTAGTGGATTTAGTCTAGAAGCCGTCATTGCTATGGAGCCAGATCTTGTCATTATGAGTACTGCTTTTAGTTCCCATAGAGAAATTATCCCTGCACTCATAGAGAACAACATTGAATTTGTACCAATCACCGCAAATATGGGACCATATGATGGGTTTAATAGGAACTTGTATTTATTCTCCAAAATATTAGACAGAGATGATATTTTTGAAACTCAGATACATGAAATTACAGAGGATGTATCGGGTTTAATTGATAAAGTAGCTGTGATAGATGAAAAACCATCCGTTGCTATTTTGTTTACCTCTAGTCGTAGTGTTCAATTAGAGTTAAACAACTCTTTAGCTGGAGAAATTGCCTACATGCTAGGTTATGAAAATATAGCCAGTGAGACAGGTGTAGATGGTGCTAATAAAGTAGCTTTTAGCATGGAACGTTTATTAGAGCTAGACCCAGACTTTATTTTAGTGACCACGATGGGAGATTTAGAGCAATGTGAAGAGAGATTAGAGCAAGATGTAAAATCTCATGAAGCATGGGCTACATTGACAGCTGTAAAAGAAGATAGAATTCATTTTCTGCCAAGCGACTTGTTTATGTTTAGACCCAATGCTAGATATCCAGAAGCCTTTGAATATATGGCTAGAATTGTGACACCAGAGGTGTTTAACCTTGACTAATGAAAACACTTTAAGTCAATTGCAAAAAAAAACACATTTTAAAATCATGGTACTTCTCATTCTTTTTGCATTGGTTATCGTCAGTTTTTTAATCAGTATACGATTTGGTGCCCATCGTGTGTCTGTGAACCAAATTTTCAGAGCTTTATTGATAGATCGTGAAGGATTGACTTATAATATTATTTGGAAGATTCGTGTTCCTAGATCATTAGTGGCAGCCATGGTAGGCGTTTGCCTAGCTATATCTGGAGGTATATTGCAAGGGGTTATGAGAAACCCCTTGGCTTCTCCAAATATTATTGGCGTGTCTTCTGGTGCAGGTTTGGCAGCTGCCATTACTTTGGTGCTTCTGCCTAATTATAGTTTTTTGTTAACGCCCATGGCCTTTGTAGGGGCTTTTTTGACCACGATTTTTATTTATACATTGTCATGGAAAGATGGCATTAATCCTCTGAGAATGATATTATCGGGTATTGCTATCTCATCCTTTATGAGTGCCATTGTGAATACAATTTTGATTTTCCATCCTGATCGGGTTCACAATACACTTGGCTTTACAATTGGTAGTTTATCAGCAAAAACATGGGTACATTATAGAATGTTGTGGCCCTATGCTTTGGTAGGGTTTTTTTTAGCCATTATCATGTCCAAAAGATTAAATATTCTTATGTTAGGAGATGAGATTGCATCTAGCCTAGGATTACATGTTGAAAGAACTCGGGTCGTGATGATTGTGATATCCTCCTTATTAGCAGCTAGTTCAGTGAGTGTAGTGGGTATGTTAGGCTTTGTAGGGCTTATAGTACCTCATATGATGAGAATTATCATTGGTTCAGACTATCGCTTTCTTTTTCCTGCTAGCGCCTTGTTTGGAGCTAGTTTAATGATGGTGTGTGACACCATCGCTCGTATGGTGATGGAGCCAATGGAGATTCCAGTAGGCATCATTATGGCTTTACTGGGAGCACCTTTTTTCTTGTATTTATTGAGAGGGGGCAAGATGTATCGTGCTGGAAATTAAATCGTTACAATTATCCTATGATCATGTTATCGTGATTAAAAAAGTTCATTTTTCTATAGAAGAAGGTTCCATTACAACCTTAATAGGTCCTAATGGGTGTGGTAAGTCAACCATTTTTAAGGCTTTGACTAATCTGAAAAAACCTGATTCTGGTGAAGTTACTTTAAGAGGAAAAGATATCAGAAAAATGTCAACAAAAGACCTTTCTAAAGAAATGGCGTTTTTACCTCAATCGCCTGTTGTTCCAAGTGATTTTACCGTACGTGACTTGGTAGGTTATGGCAGATATCCACACTTAGGATGGACAGGTCGATTGAGTAAAAAAGACCAAGAAATTATTGAGTGGGCCATTAGTGAGACAAAGTTAGAATCTTTACAACATCGTCATGTGATCACTTTATCTGGAGGAGAACGGCAACGAGCTTGGATCGCCATGGCTCTTGCTCAGCAACCAAAAATATTGTTGTTAGATGAACCGACCACTTTTTTAGATATTTGTCACCAATTTGAGTTGCTAGAATTGATTAGCAGATTGAATCGCACCATGGGTATTACAATTGTCATGGTTTTACATGATTTAAACCATGCGGCTAGATATTCAGATAAAATTATTGCCCTAAAAAAGGGAGTGAAGTATAAGGAAGGGACTCCTAAAGAAGTCATTTCAAAAGATGTTATTGAATCAGTTTTCAATATCGAAGTGCGAGTGTTTGATGATTTGTCCTATAACTGCCCTTATTGCATTGCTGTAAATAGTAAAGAAAATCGCAATCAGATAATACCGAAAAGAATAAGCAAGTGTTCCTAGCTAGTAAGATAAATAGTGACAAAAAACTTATCGAGATGTTCATTGACAAATATAAGAGATAAAGTTAACCTATTAGAGTCCAAGCGATGGATCGTGATGTTTTTCATCACAAAAACAAATGTAAGGAGATTTAAATG
>SKID01000141.1 GCA_007116605.1 Tissierellia bacterium | reverse complement strand
GAATCACCGTTAAAGTGACTGGAATGACTTGTACTGCTTGCTCTAGTATTATTGAAAAAACCCTTAATAAAAAGGAGGGTATCCAAAAAGCAAGCATTAATTTCGCTGCTGAGAAACTTACCCTTTCTTATTATCCTCACATCATCCGGCTTTCTGATATTTCAAAAATAGTGGATGACCTTGGATATCAGATTATTTTAGAAGATGATGCTTCAGAAGTAAGTGAGTTCGATCGTGACGAAATGAAGGTCAAAGAGGCTTTTAGTAAAATGCGTCTTTCTGTTGTGTTATCTAGTATCATGATGATTTTAATGATGGTACATATGTTTTTGTTGCCCATTCCTGGATATTTAGCCATTGTAGCACTATTAGGATTTCCCATCATTTTTATTAATGGACGTCATGTCCATATTGGAACATATAAAGCCCTTAAAAACAAAAGTCCTAACATGGATACTCTTGTAACCCTTGGATCCATGCCTCCTTATATTGTTGGCTTATTGGGATTTTTCTTTGATGTACAAACCTTCATTGAAATGGCAAGCACGATAATGACCTTCCATCTCATCGGGAAATATTTAGAAGTTCGTGCAAAAGGTAGAGCTTCTCAAGCTATTAAAAAATTAATTCAGATGGGAGCTAAAACAGCGCGTATTCTCATTGATGGACAAGAAGTTGAAGTTCCTACAAAAGATTTGCAACCAGGAGATATTATGGTTATTCGTCCGGGTGAAAAAATACCTACTGATGGCATTGTAGTTGAAGGTTATGGCTTGTTAGATGAGTCCATGGCTACCGGTGAATCCATTCCTGTCAGACGAGAAGTTGGTCAAGAAGTGATTGGTGCAACCATTAATAAACAAGGCTTTTTGCAAGTTAAAGTTACCAAAGTTGGTCATGACACTTTTTTATCTCAAGTGATTAAACTTATGGAAGAATGTCAAGGCTCAAAAGTGCCTATCCAAGAGTTTTCAGATCGAATTACTGGTTACTTTGTGCCCGCTATTATTCTAATTACCATTGGCACTTTTATCTCCTTTAATGTATTTAGTGATTTTCATTATCGAATAGTTTTATGGGGCTCTAGTTTCTTGCCTTGGATTAATCCAGATTTAACACCTCTTACCTTAGCTTTTATTACTGCCACTGCTGTTCTCGTTATTTCATGTCCTTGTGCCTTAGGACTAGGCACACCTACCGCATTAATGGTAGGAAGTGGTATGGGTGCAGAAAAAGGCATTTTAATTCGAAATGGTGAAGCTATTCAAACCTTTAAAGATTTGGCTGTTATTGCATTCGATAAAACAGGAACCATTACAAAAGGAAAGCCAGAAGTAACGGATATTATTACATCTGATCATGTGACTGATGAAGATTTCTTGTACTGGATGGGCAGTATTGAAAAGGGATCCGAACACCCGTTAGCTTTTGCCATTCTTGAAAAGGCCAAAGATTTAGGAATTAGCCTTGATCATGTCAGTGATTTTGAAGCCATGACTGGGAAAGGAGTGAAAGGTTTTATTGAAGGACATGAAATATTAGCCGGAAATCGCTCTCTGATGACTGCATATCAAGTAAACTTTGAGTTTTATGAGGATACTATTGTAAAATTGGAAGAAGAAGCTAAAACCGTCATGTTGTTAGCAAAAGATAAGAAATTGATGGGTTTAATTGCTGTTAGTGATCCTATCAAAGAAGATTCTGTACAAGGCATTGCTCTTTTAAATCAAATGGGAATTGTCACAGCTATGATTACAGGTGATAACCAAAGAACAGCTAATGCTATTGCCAAAAAAGTAGGTATTCAGCACGTGATTGCTGAGGTATTGCCTGATGGAAAAGTCAACGAAGTAGAAAATCTTCAGAAGCGGTATGGTGTAGTAGCCATGGTTGGCGATGGCATTAATGATGCTCCTGCTTTAAAACAAGCTAATATTGGTATTGCCATTGGCACTGGAACAGATATTGCCATTGAAGCTGCTGACGTGACATTAGTGAGAGGTGAATTAAGTGGTATTGTTTCTGCTATCAAATTGTCTCGCGCCATCTTTAGGAAAATAAAAGAAAATTATTTTTGGGCTTGGATATACAATGCTGTTTTTATTCCTGTAGCTGTTATGGGTTTGTTGCATCCATTAATTGGCGCAGCAGCAATGGCAATGAGCTCACTCAATGTTGTTTACAATTCTTTGCGATTAAAGAAGAAAGATATTTCTCCTGACTTTAGTCAGCTGACTTCTCAATCTTAGTTCTATTTGTTCTCTTGATATCATTGTGTTTTCATATATAATTTTTATCAATGCTAGATTCTGTTATCTGATGACTAACTGCGTAATTCTCTTATTATTAAGAAGGACCTCAGTACTGCTGGCACTTATTGCATTGTTAGTTATCGCATTAAAAATATAATTGAACATTAGCCTCGCTACATGTTCACTAAAAAAAGGAGTTTGTTATGAAAAAAGAAATTATTATTGAAGGTATGTCCTGTAATCACTGTAAAGGACGTGTTGAAAAGGCCCTGAATGGACTTGATGGTATTGAATCCGCAGAAGTTATCTTAAGGGAAAACAAAGCAGTCATCACAACTAATCAAGATATCCATGACCATGTCTTGAAAGAGGCTGTAGAAAAGGCTGGTTATGATGTTGTCTCCATACAATAGGAGGTCATGATGCATGCAGATAAAAAAAAGGTTACCCGATATTTGAAAACTGCTCAAGGTCAAATAGAAGGCATTATGCGTATGGTGGATGACGACCGATATTGTGTTGATATCTCTAATCAAGTGTTAGCCGTTCAATCATTGCTTAAAAAAGCTAATCACGAAATACTGAAGGCTCATATTAATGGTTGCATAAAAACCGCCTTTACTGATCAAAATCAAGAAGAAGAGAAGATTAATGAGGTGATGCGTATTTTAGATAAGTATTATCAAGTCTAGTTTAGGGTACGCATTTCCTTTTACTCAGGACGCAACAGATTCTCGTTGCTTCGTTTTAAGGATAAAACCGTATCTCCCATGCTTAGTATTTAGGTCATTTGTTGAGGATACAACAGCATCTTCCCTGCTTAATACTTAGACTCTTTGTTTTTTAAGAATAAAACCGTATACTCTCTGCTTAGTATTTAGGTCATTTGCTGGGGATACAACTGCATCTTCGTTGCTTAGTATTTAGCTTATTTGCCGAGGATACAACAGCATCCTCTCTGCTTAGTACTTAGACCCTTTGCTCTTTTAATATTTTAATGAAGCAAAGAGTCACGTAATGCGCGAATCGGATGCATGTTATATCCTTTTAACTCACTAAAGCGAACGGAAGCAAATAACCACATAATGCGCGATTCGAATACGGGTTTTATCCTTTTTTACTCATTGAATCAAATGGAAGCAAAGGATCACAGCATGCGCGAATCGTCAACAGGACTCTTGGATTCAGGTTTCGTAAAAACGGCAACTGAACCTTAGAGACCCTTATCCAGGGACTTTACAGGGCTATCTTTCCACTTATAGAAGTGGAAACTTGCCCTATGAGTCATCGGAGATGCGATTTTATCCTTGATTACGTAGCAACGAGACCTGTTTTATCCTTGTAGAGAAACCCCACAAGGCGTCAAATGTGAAGCTGCCAGGGAAACATATTGACCTATAAAAAAAGTAGCGGGATATGCTACTTTTTTTATTGAAAAGATTGCTTCGTCATCCTTTTAGGTTGCTGTTGTGTGATACAGTGAATATTGCCACCGCCTAAAATGATTTCCCTTGCATAAATGCCCACCACTTCTCTTTCTGGAAAGATGGCTTCTAATTGCTCTATGGCTTTCGAATCATGTATGGGATCGTTGAACAAGGGCAAGATAATCCCATGATTGGCAATATAAAAGTTAGCATATGAAGCGGCTTGACGATCACCTGCATTTCTTGGTAAAGTACTGGGTACCCTATCCACGCCCTCACTTTCTTGTTTAGTGATCAATATTGGATTAGGAATATGTAGTTTATGAATTTGTAGTTTTCTGCCTTTAGCATCTACTTCTTGGCTTAAGTAGTCATAAGCTGCTTTAGATAAAGGATATTGAGGGTCTGTCACATCATCCGTCCATGCTAATACGATGACACCCGGTTTGCAGTAATGGATGATATTATCTACATGCTCATTGGTTTCATCTAGGTAAATTCCATTAGGAAGCCACAAAATTTTTTCTACACCTAAGTACATTTTTAATGTATTTTCTATTTCTGCTTTATTCATATGGGGGTTTCGACTTTCATGTAACAGACAAGCTTCTGTAACAATAGCTGTTCCTTCACCATCAGTATGAATAGCGCCTCCTTCTAAAACAAAGTCTTCTAATGTGTAATAGTCAATATTTTCCATATCACATACTTTGCGAGCTATTTGATCATCTTTGTCCCAAGGAAAATAAGCACCATCTAGTAAGCCTCCCCAAGCATTGAACCGCCAATCAATCCCTCTGACTTCTCCTTGGTCATTAACAACAAATGTGGGACCAACATCCCGCATCCATGCATCATTACTGGACAGTTCTACCACACGAATATGAGGGCTTAAATATTGTCTAGCCACTTCATACTGTCTGGCGGATACACACATGGTCACTTTTTCGTATTTTGCAATGGCTTCCGCCACTTTAACAAAGGCTTGTTGTGCTGGTTTAGCACCTAAGCGCCAATTATCTGTTCTTTCTGGCCAAATCATCCAACAACCTTCATGCTCTTCAAACTCACCCGGCATTCTAAATCCATCTTGCCATGGTGTGCCTTCAAGTTTTTTAGCCATTTTCCCCTCCATTACCCTATTTCATTTTAATGATTAGTTTAATTGTCTTTCCCAATATCCATCACTGCTTTTTTTAATAACTCTGGCAATACTTCTAAGGCATAAGGTAAATACACTCTCTCAGTCAACTTATGGGCATCTTTTCCTATAGGTCCTATGTTAATTACTGGTACATTCATTTTGATTGATCGGTTAAATGGATAAATATAATCAACACCCCACCCTGGAAAATTATTTTCTAAACAAGAAATGTCTTCTTCACTTCCCTTGAAATCAAACTCACTTAAGTCTGAAATGCCTTCATAAATTTCTGCAATATATAGATTGGTGTCAAATTTATCTTTTGCATAGACAGTCAAATCATTAGCAACTTCTCTAATCACGGTCTCTTTTTTAGAATTACCCTCATTATATATGGCTGGACAATAGGGTGGTAAATAGCCAATAACAATGGCAGGACCTTTTAAATTTGCTTGATCAATTAAATGATTGACCCATTGCATCCCTCTATCTTGCAACTCTAAAGAAGGGTCTAGTGATTCAAAAAATGCCTCTTGCATTTTGGAAAAATCCTCTGGATTATTCTTTTTTATCATTGTCATTAATTCTTCATACCTAATCACTTTTCCTTTCATTTTGGGTGGTGTAGTTAAAGTTTTTTGAAGTTTTGAATTTCTTATATGTTTGTCAATTGCCGCAGCTAAAGCTTCCTCTCCAATGTGAGATAGTTTATCTAAGACTTCCAGGGGATTCATTTTGACAAAAAGGGCATTAAAGTACATACCTATGCGTTCAATAACCGTTACTGAATAAGTTGGCTTATAATCTTTGATTTTGAGGCATGTTAAGGGTGGATATACGACGTCCTTATATTGGTCAGCAAATTCTCCATTCCCTTCTAGTCTTGTAAGGAGTTCTCCAGAAATTAGGGCACTGCTTAATCCCTCAAAATACTCGCCTACATGAGTTTCTTTTCCAATCACGCAAGCAAAAGGTGTATACATCCCTATGGTTCCTAAATAAAGCCACCCTGCATTTTTGTCCAGCTGCGTAATCGTCGGTTCACTATCTATGCAACATAAAATTTCATAACCTTCATCTTTAAGGTTTTCTAGCCATTTTAAACCCGCATGTATTCCACAAGCATTATTTTCTTCATCTGCTACCGCCATATAAACCAAGTTACACGGTAACTGGTCTCTATTCATTGACATTTCAGCTATCAAACCTGCTTGAGCCACTAATCCACTCTTCATGTCTGAGACACCTCGTCCAAACAACCAGTCTCCTGAATCCAAATCATTTCTAACTTCTTCTGAAAGAGACAGTGATTTTAAAGCTTCTGTGTAAGCTTCTGGATTAAATGCTAAATGCTGTAAATTGCCACATACATCTACATCTACCACATCTAGGTGCCCCATTAATACAATAGTCTTCCTTGTAGGATGAAATGGTTTTAGCATGGCAATAAAATTTGATCGATTTAATCGATCTCCTTCAATTTCTTGAATGAGTTTGTGTTGGGGATTTTGTTGAAAGTAGGGGATTTTTGAAAATTCATGGTTAAGAAACTCTGCGCCTT
>SKID01000368.1 GCA_007116605.1 Tissierellia bacterium | reverse complement strand
AAATTTTACTAAATGAATTAATAGGATTTCGACTATACATAAATAGTTAAAGCCCCATTATCGGGGCTTTTATGTAACTCATAGTAAAATCTTGCTGTTTTATCATCTTTATCACAGGCACTGTAAGATTGAACTAGACTATCATACGATTATTCAGGCATTATATACCCCATATTTCCTTATTGCCTTCGCCATTGCCCATACATTCTCAGGCTTGCAATAGTCGGTGATACAATTGCTACTTCCAAGAATGTAGCCACCACCTTTACCAGCCGCCTCTATGCAGGCTTGTACTTCTGCTTCAACTTCCTCAGGAGTTCCTAAGGAAAGGGTGTTCATGTCAACATTTCCCCAAAGACAAATCTTATCTCCATAGGTATCCTTCATTTTCTTGAGATCCATTGCCTTAGGTTCAATTGGGTGTAGACCATTCATGCCTAAACTCACAAGATCATCCATAAGGGGCATGAGATTGCCATCCCCATGGAATACCCATGGAAGCTTACAGGTATTAGCAACTTCCTTCATCTTTGGTAAGAATATCTCCCTAAAAGTTTGGGGTGAAAACATAGGGCCTGTGTTGTAAGCCATGTTATTATAGGTGCTTATGAAGTCAATCCCTACAGTATTAAGCTTCTCCATAACTATGCAATTCCACTCGATATAGATCTCCAGGAGGGATTCTATGAGCCTAGGTTTATCGAAAAGTGCAAAAGAGAACGCTTCTATTCCCATGGAATTTAGAACACCCTCCACACCCCATGACATGTAGACAAAAGTTGCGAAATCTTCCTTTCCATGGCAGTCAACAAATATCTTCACAGGATCATAAAAACTTTCATCCTTTGGATCTGGCAGTTTCACAAGTTTAAGGTCCTTTTCTTCTTTGATTAAACCACCAATCATATACTCATGACCATCCACAACCTTTTTTTGGCAAAAATTTGGTGCGTAGTATGGATGGGGCTGAAGGTCAAGGGCATCCATTCCTATCTTTCTAGCGAACTCAATATCTGTAAAATCCTTATTCCCCATCAAAAGTTCTCTTACAGATCTAGGAATATCATCAGCAAAAGGTATCCTGTCAGGCTGCTCCAAATTAAGGGCAGCTAGTACTCTGTCTCTTGAATTCATTTCCTTTAAATTCCTCCATTTTATTAGTCCAATTTTTTTCTCAGACTTTAGTTAATGTTTTTTAGTGAAAATCCTTAACAATTCTATGTTAGACAAGCATTTGCTTTGCTTTTGTAGCTGCACTTGAAGCGTCAACCGTGTAAAGATCTGCTCCAATATCCGTTGCAAATTTTTGAGTCACTGGTGCACCACCAATCATGACTTTAACCTTATCTCTTAATCCTTCTGCATCTAATGCCTCAATGACTTTTTTCATATAAATCATTGTTGTCGTCAACATAGCTGACATAGCTACTACTTTGGCGTTATTTTCTTTGACTGCTTCAACAAATTTTTCTGTAGGCACATCAATACCAATATTGATCACTTTAAACCCTGCACTTTCCATCATCATAGACACAAGATTTTTTCCAATATCATGCAAATCACCTTTTACAGTACCAATAACTACTGTCCCTGCATTCGGCATGTCTTCATCATTAATTAATGGTTTAAGAAGATCAACACTTGCATTCATAGCTCGTGCAGACATTAAAACTTCCGGTATAAACATAGTTCCCTCTTTAAATCTCTCTCCAACCACATACATGCCTGCCATCAAGCCTTCACTAATAATTTCTAAAGGGTTTTGTCCTTCATCAATCATTTTTCTCACACAAGCAACTGCTTGACCTTCGTCTCCTTCAATAATACCTTCTGCTAATTGTTGAAAACTCACTAAATTGTCCTCCAATTCTTATATTCTAGTACCAAATTTGATCCTTCTTTTTTTGTTAAACTGCTTTTTTAGAGTAGCTTTTATCATACAAACAGCATTTACATCCACCAAATGAATGCTTTAAAAAAACAATAGATGTATTGGTCTATAATTGCCATTTTTATCAAGCCTATCTTCTGGCCCACCGTGACTAAACTGTTAGCTCCCATGGATAAATCCATGGACTTCAGGTTCAGATTTTTTTAATTTCAAGCTTTAAGCATACCTCAACAACAGAGATGCTATCCACATGCTCAAAAAAATAACACTGTCACTAATTATGGCCACAATTTAAGCTTTGGTTTTTTCAAATCCTTTGCGCCATTTAGACATATTTGGCGAACAGCCATAATGCAATATTTTTTACTTGCATAATTAGCACTTATGACAAATTGGACTCAGAGAAAATCTCTAATGTTTTTTGAAACATTAAGGACTTATTAAACAACAAATAAACCATTTTCTTACATCACTTAATCCAATAATGACGGCTACAGTTTTTTTGATTCTATCACAACTCTTAACACCATTTCAAGGAAAGATCGTTGCTATTATGAAGTCAATCAATGTAATTCTGATATTTTTGTATATCCTAACACTTTAATCATTAGGACAACTTTTCTATGTCTATGGGCTATCTTATGACCTAATGATAACTTATATCCATCTTGTTATATTTGGTGTTTAGATGATCTGTTATAAGCAGGTCTCTTGGATTCAGCTGATGTTTAAAACACCCTCTGAATCCAAGAGACCATTATCGAGGGTTGTGTCCCATTTATAAGTACAGTAAGCCATCGGATAAACTGCCTATGTCTGAAATGAGAATTTGCCCAGTTTCAGTATTGTTCCTTAACTCTGCGTATTCTAATTTCATTGCACTGAATAAGATACTTAAAAGGTGTAAAAATAAAATTACCCGATTCATCTCACGACTGAAGTCACGAGGTTTCTCGGCTAATACCTAAATAGATTTTAAAAAAGCTATTAACGCTTGATTGAATGCGATTGGATTGTCTTGATTGCCGTTATGGCCTGCATCAGGTATAAGGTAATACGTGGCATTGTCGATAGAAGCGAACCATTCCTTACATTCCTTTTCTACAAACTTTGGCATTTCATGGTCACCATGAGCAATGAGCATGGGCTGTTTGACACCATGTGGCACAACAATCGCTTCTGCGTTTAACATTCCCTCTACCATCCATAAAAATTGCTTTTTACCGATTTGGCACATGGATTGATAGGCAAATGTTTTAGCATTTTGAGTAATTGCCTTACTATCAGCAGTCCATTTGAACATTTTTTTAGCAGGGAAAAGATGGCTCATTTTCAACCACACCTTGAAACCATGAATCAATACTTTGCTTAGTTGCTTTTCGATTGGTGTGCCACTGATGTTAACAACGCCAATAATTCGATTGGGATATAGTATAGCAGTATGTTGCGCTACCCAACTGCCTAATGACTGACCACCAACAACCGCTTTCTCAATACCAAGTTCATCTAAAATACCCATTATGATCCCTGACATTTGGTCTACTTTCAATACGCCATCTAGTGCATGAGATCGACCATGACCTGGCATGTCCCAAGTAATTACCTTAAAGTCATCTTTTAAGGCATCAACTTGAGCTTGAAACATGTTGCTGTTTAAGCCTATACCATGAGTTAAAACGATAGTCTTAGAATTTTCAGCACCTTGAACATCATAGTAAACTGGTCCACTATTGCTAGTATAGAACAAAATCTTCACCTTCTTTCTAAATGATTTGGCCTTAAAACCTTCTAATTGCTAAATGTAAATGGTATTTGGAATAAGGCTTTTTTTATTGATTTATTGATACATTGTTTGTCTCCAAAACTAACAGACAATATCTTTCTTTTGAAAAACCATAAAACACATCAATCCCATAATGCCAATATAAAGGCTGATTACTGACAATGATTTTAATAAGTTTATCTCTAAAGGAGCTAGTATATAAAGCCTTCCAATAACAAAATGCGTATTAATTAGTAGTATTCTGTATTGCCCCAATACTCCAAGTAAAATCTGAAATAGAAAGTATAAACCTATCCCCACTCCTAAAACCATTCCACTATTACTCAGCAATATTGAAAGGAATAAAATAATGCTCATGAACGCAACTATAGGAAGCACTGTCATTCCGTAAGCTACTAGGGTCTTGTATATCCCTTGTATCGTGTGATAATAAGCCTCTGTTTGATATATAAAAAAGTTTTCTCCCCATCCAAAAATGAGTGTTCCAAAGATATAGCTACTCACCAAAGCAATCATCATATAAACTAAAACAGAAGTTACCATGACAACAAATTTACTAATTAGCACTTCGCCTCTATTTATGGGTCTTATCAGCACCAGTTTTAATGTGCCATCCCGATATTCATCTGATATCAATCCTCCTAAAAGTATAATTAAAAGAATTGGTATTAAATCAATCAATTGCTCAAGAAATAGAAACGGATAACTCTGACCGTTAATCAATATTTTAAACGATAAATCATCCATGCCATTCATAGTTTTGATTGCAAATGCCATCAGTAGGGTTATAGCTGCGATTATCAATGCGATTACATAAAACTTTTTACTTGAAAACTGTTTAATCATCTCAAACCTAATTGACTTATGCAATATGTTCTCCCCCTTTCGTTTGTTCAATGAAATAGTCTTCTAATGATTGATTGCGCGGAATCACATATCTCACCGGAACATTATCCTCAACAAGGATTTTTACAATCTTGTCTGCATAACCTTGTTGTACTTCTATTTTAAATCCTTCTGAAAAGGGGTTAATACTAATGACACGATTATCTCTTATCAAACAATCCATCGCTTTTTTTACACTCGGTGTATATATATCTAGTACTTCATAATCCTTATTTAACAACTTCTTTACTACACCTTCTTCGATTTTTTGACCCCGCTTAAGTATACACACTTTATTACACAAAACCTCTACTTCTGACAATAAATGTGTAGATACAAAGAATGTTATATTTTGTTCTATTGAAAGTTGAATAATCATTTCTCGAACTTCTTTCATCCCTTGAGGGTCAAGTCCATTGGTTGGCTCATCTAATATTACTAATTCCGGAGAATGAATGAGTGCCCTAGCAATACCTAATCTCTGCTTCATCCCTAATGAATAGGTTTTTACCTTTTCTTTAGCGCGTTTTTCCATCCCTACAATTTCTAGTACTTCATCAATTCTTTTTCTTGGAACATGATCATAAAAGTCTGCCATAACTTTTAAGTTCCAATAACCACTGTAGTTTTCAAAAAACCTGGGCGTTTCTACAACAGCTCCCACTTTTTGTATTGATTTTTTAAAGTCTTTTTTTATATCAAATCCATTGAGTATCACATTTCCTTTTTGATAGTTGACAAGTCCTAAGACAGCACGGATAGTTGTTGTCTTTCCTGATCCATTCGGTCCTAAAAAGCCATAAATATCCCCTTGTTCTACTGTTAGGTTAAGATTATCTAGTACTATTTTGTTTCCATATGCTTTGGTCAATCCTTCTATCTGAAGCATGTGTTTTTTTTCCATTTTTATACCTTCACTTTCAATTCGTCATAAGGGTCACTATCAAAAAACTACTTAAATAATTATAATTAACTTTATCGGTTTTAATTATTTCGTTTTTTTATAGTTTTCTTGCCTCTACGTCTGTTGACATTATTATATTCTAGAATTGTTAAGTAAAACTGTTAATGAAATTAAAATTTTATAAATTCCTCTTTTTTCGAATAATATACATGTGCTTACATTGATTCACTTTTGCTCTCTTGAAAATTATCTTGGTTTAATCATTAAAAAATAGTTTTGCAAATACTAAGTTCCGTTTTTGAATGATTAAATCTGCCTTTTATATTTTTAAGATAATCACTCAATACTAACATGAAGACAAACACTTGTTTTAATAAAAAAGCGAGTATGCTAGACTAGCTCACTCGCTCTATCATGGTTATTGTGTCTTAAGACTGACAGCACTGTTGTTGATTTATACTTAAAATTGACCCACCTAGATAGATTATACCTATTCTGATTATGAACAGGATCTTTAAAATTTAACACTGTGAATTGACCCACCTCTGACAGAATAATCTAATCTTTACTATACGCGACAATATGCGAAAGGAGTCAAAAAAAGATCAAAAAGAGGCGCACGGTTTATATTCAAAGATTTAAAAGAAAGTGATCGGGTTGAAATGTCAGGAAAATCGTCTTCAATAAGTTATCAGTCACTGGTATCAAAATTAAGTCTAACCCTGACTTTCTAATCTGTTTTTATAATACTCTTTAGTTCGAAAATCAATGGCATCTCTAAAATGTTTCAAAAACAGTGGGTTGTCTATATGTTCTTCAAGTAAAGACATAAGTGCCATATTTCCTACATCGTTGATATAAAAGAAATCACTATGGGTTTGACAAAGAAACTTCACAGGGTTTTTCCTGGCAAGCTCAACATAGTCGCTTT
>SKID01000166.1 GCA_007116605.1 Tissierellia bacterium | reverse complement strand
GGAAAAAAGGAGGCACAATGAATATCAATGAGATTATTATGCAGATTAGTGAAGAGGTTGTTAGAATTAGGCATGAGTTACATCAATACCCTGAACTAAGCAAACAAGAGTTTATGACGAAAAATCGTATTAGTCAGTATCTTTCAAGTTGGGATATAGATCACGTTGCAGGAATTGCTGAAACAGGATTGGTAGGGATTATAAAAGGAAATGAAACAGGTAAAACCATTGGTTTAAGAGCTGATATGGATGGATTGCCGATTCAAGAAATGACGGATCTACCTTTTAAATCGAAAAACAATGGTGTGATGCATGGGTGTGGTCATGATTTTCATATGGCAATTTTACTTGGTGCTGCAAAGGTATTTAAAAAAATAGAAAAGGAGTTGCCAGGAAATATCAAGCTCATTTTTCAACCTGCTGAAGAAGCTTATGGTGGTGCTGAAAGAATGATACAAGAAGGAGTGTTAGAAAACCCCTATGTAGATCATGTGATTGGTTTACACGTGATGTCGCATTTGCCTGTAGGAGCTTTGGAAATAAAAAGTGGCAAGCTAAATGGTGCTTCATCTGTTTTTCAACTCAAAATCATTGGTAAATCGGGTCACTCTGCAAGCCCTGAAAAAGCAATAGATCCAATATTAGTAATGAGTCATGTGATTGTAGGTCTACAATCCATTGTTAGTCGAAGTATTTCTCCATTTGATACCGTAGCTTTATCCTTTGGAAAAATTCGAGGAGGAGAAAAAAGCAACATCATACCAGAAGAAGTGATTGTCACTGGTACACTGAGATGTTTAAATACAGAGACAAGAGCTTTTGTAAAACAAAAAATGATTCAAATCGTTGAAAAAACAGCAGAAACCTATGGGGCTAAAGGGGAAGCTTTATTTGGTGATGGCTATATTGCATTGACTAATGATGAACATGTTGTAAAAGAAATTATAGATGTTGCTAAAAATTGTACTTATACAAATACAATACTTAGCAAGGAAAAACCAAGTTTAGGAGGTGAAGATTTTTCGTATTTTGCTAAACAAAGACCAAGTGCTTTTTATCATATCGGTTGTGGATTTAAAGAACGTGAAAATCCAGATCAACACAATAATAAGTTTATGGGTTCAGATGACTGTATACCAATGGGAATAGAGCTTCAAGTAAAGTCAGCATTGAAGTTAATGACTCAGCAAAAAAGTTAAATTAATGAAGAAAAAATACTGACTAATTTTATCCGATGATTAGCATTCTAAGAACCTCACTTATTAAAAGTGGGAAATAAGTACTGTAAAATCTTGCCAATATAACATAAATTATCACGGGTTTAGTGTTAAAATGGAGATACTTCACTTTGACCAATGCTTTATTTTTCTTTATACTAATGATAGAATCAGCTTTTTTAAGATAGGATGGTGGGTATGTTAGTCATTAATGGTAAATATAACCAAGCGGTGGTCTATACCAGTGATTTAGAAGAAAGTGTTCATCAACAAATTGTACATTTATTAGAGATGCCGTATGTCGTCAATAGTCGCATTCGTATGATGCCTGATGTGCATGCAGGTATAGGGTGTGCTATAGGGACTACTATGACTATTCAAGATAAGATTGTCCCTAACTTAGTTGGGGTGGATATCGGATGTGGGATGAGAACAATACAGATAAAAACCAGAACCATTAACTATCATCATCTTGATGAGGTTATTCGATTGCATATCCCTTCAGGTTTCAATGTCAGAAAAGATCTTCATGAGAACAATGGTTTAATTGATTTAAAAAAGTTGCGTTGTCTTAAAAATGCGCATATTGATATTCAAAGAGCGAGTTTAAGTTTAGGGACATTGGGTGGAGGTAATCATTTTATAGAAATTGGTAAAGACTCAGAAGGCCTATTGTATTTGATTATTCACTCCGGGAGCAGACAATTAGGGCTTCAAGTAGCAAATTATTATCAGAAGAAAGCTTATGAAACAATGTCATCTGAAGATAAAAAAGTTATCCCTAAATCATTAGCATATCTTCAAGGACATGATATGGAAGACTATGTTCATGATATGATGATTGTACAAAAATATGCATTGTTAAATCGAAAAACAATGGCAGAAATTATTATCAAAGAGTTAAAGTGGCAAGTAGGAGAATCTTTTAATACAATTCACAATTACTATAACCCAGAGACAAAAATTTTGAGAAAGGGAGCTGTTTCCGCCAATGCTGGCGAAAAACTATTGATCCCAATGAATATGAGAGACGGGAGTTTGATTTGTATCGGAAAAGGCAATGATGAGTGGAACTATTCTGCTCCCCATGGGGCGGGCAGAATCATGAGTCGTAAAGAGGCAAAACAAAAACTTTCCATGAAGGCCTATGAAGAGACCATGCGTCATGTATATTCAACTTCAATCAATAAAAAGACATTAGATGAAGCCCCAATGGCCTATAAATCTATGGATGAAATAAAAGACAAGATAGCAGATACGGCTGAAATACTTGATATATTAAAGCCGATTTATAATTTTAAGGCAGTTTAAATATTCAACCTATTTGTGCACACCAAAAGATGGCGATTTAACGCCATCTTTTGGTGTGGGTTTAGTTTATTGCTGCTGATCCAGTTTCTCCAGTTCTAATTCTGATGATATTATCTAAGTTATAGATGAATATTTTACCATCACCAATATTGCCTGTTTTACATATTTGCTCTATCGTGTTTACAACTTTTTCTAAGGGTGTATTACATATGACAATTTCTACTTTAATTTTGGGGAGTAATTGGGCAGTATACTCTGCTCCGCGATAAGTGGAGGTATGACCCTTTTGCTTACCTGCTCCTAAAACATTAGAAACAGTCATTCCTTCAACGCCGATTTCCACCAAAGCATTTTTCAATTCTTCGAATTTGCTGGGTCGTGTAATAATCTCAAGTTTTGTATAGGTTTCTGACATAATCAACCTCCTTATTTGATAGCTAACACTCGTGGCGCGAAATCTGCGTAGCTTTCAATTCCGTGCTCATGGACATCTAAGCCATTGGTTTCTTCTTCTTCACTAACACGTAATCCAACAATGATATCAATTCCTTTGAAAAGAATAAAAGAAGTTGACAATGTCCATGCAGCTATTGAAACTACACCAATGCCTTGGATGAAAGTAAGAGCTAAGCCACCACCAAATAAAAGCCCTCCTTCTAAAGCGAATATACCAACAGCAAGTGTTCCAAAGGCACCACATATACCATGCACACCGATGGCACCTACAGGGTCATCAATTTTTAGAATTTTATCAACGAATTCTATGCCAAAAATCAGTACGAAGCTAGCAATCATACCAATTAAGGCAGCGCCACCAAATCCTACTACATCACAGCCTGCAGTTATAGCTACAAGACCACCTAACGCCCCATTGAGTGTCATGCTAACATCAGGTTTACCATATCTAACCCATGTTAAGATCATCGTTGTTACAGCACATGCAGCAGCCGATAAATTAGTTGTCATGAAGATATGGCTAATGGATTCGAAGTCTGTACCTGACAAAGTCGAACCAGGATTAAAACCAAACCATCCAAACCAAAGTATGAACACACCTAAAGCACCTAAGGTTAAACTATGACCCGGTATCGCTTGAGGTTTTCCGTTCTTATCATACTTTCCAATTCTAGGACCTAGCACAGCCGCGCCAACCAGTGCAGCCCATCCACCTAAAGAATGAACAGCAGTTGATCCTGCGAAATCATGAAATCCGAGCTCAGACAACCATCCACCACCCCAAATCCAGTGACCAGCAATGGGGTAAATGACAAGACAAATAAAAAAACTATAGATTAGATAGGACTTAAATTTTGTACGTTCCGCCATAGCGCCTGAAACGATTGTGGCAGCAGTCGCACAAAAAACGGTTTGAAATATTAAAAATGCAGATACGGGTATGTTCAGCTCTAAAAAGTCGTAGTTTCCCTGTGTAAATAGATCAATTCTACCAATAAAGCCCCCAATATCTTTTCCGAACATTATTCCAAAACCTACTGTCCAATAGATTAAAGAACCAACTGAAAAATCCATAAGATTTTTCATGATGATATTCCCGGCATTCTTTGCTCTTGTAAAACCTGCTTCTACAATGGCAAAACCTGCTTGCATAAAAAAGACAAAAGCAGCAGCAATCAAAACCCACATTGTGTCAATTGCATAAATTAAATCCATAAAAACCACCTCTTTAATTTTATTGTACTGCTTTTGTTAAATAGCCTCCTTTCTTTTAAATGATTAGAACATACATTTAAGGGAATTGTTAAATATACATTCAATGTATCATTTATTAATAATGACGAAATTATATCATTCGTGATTTGGTTTGTAAAGGACTTTTTTTTCGGCAAACGTTTTAGGTGAGATTTTTTTATGTCTTTAATTAATTGGAAACAGACACATAATATTCACGGAAGCTAAATTAAACGAACTATAAAACAAAATCATACAAAAGTGTTCGCTTTATGATTTTGGAATAATGTATATAAATTGAATACAGCATTGGAGGCAAACCTTTTTTTGCATACAAACCTCAGCTTTAATAAACTTGAAAACAAAATTAATGACGTAACATGTTGTTTTTGATATTATAATAAAGATTAAGTATTTTTATCCGACGAGTAACGGTGCTAAGGCTCTATTTTTCAAGAGGGTGATGAGTAGGGTAGTTTTTCTAATCAGGTTCTCTAGCATTCAGGTGGTGTTTTAAACGCCATTTGAATACAAGAGTCCTTATAATTGATTAACAGTTAAAAAATTAAAAAACAATAAACTACTTTACTTGTCGTAGTAATTATGTTACAATCAAATTACAACGACAGACAAAGTACATCTGACGTAGTAATAAAAGGAGGCAGCCGATGATCAGTAGTGATATTATTAGAGGCTATAATGATCCCATTATTTTATTTTTGTTACTAGAAGAGCCTTCATATGGGTATGAAATATCTAGAAAGATTCGGTCAATCACTCAAGAAAAATATATTATCAAAGAGACGACCTTGTATTCTGCATTTAATCGATTAGAAAAAAATGGATATATTGAATCTTTTTCTGGTAATGAGTCTCATGGGAAACCTAGAACGTATTATCGCATAACACAAGCTGGACGAGAGTATTATTTACAAAAAAGTCATGAGTGGCAAATCACACAAGAAGTGATCAATCACTTCATAATAGATGAGTAACAAACGTACACCCCAGGACAAAATGAATGGGATGAATAAGGTTAAAGTGAATATGATTCAAATAAAAGATAAAATTAGGATTAATGATAAGGAGACAAGTTATGGAAACCATCAAGAATTATTTGGAAAATTTATTTTCAACATTACCGAAGAACAGTGAAACAAAAAAATTAAAAGCACAATTGTTAGATAGTATGACAGAGAAATATCAAGATTACAAAAATGAAGGATTGTCAGAAAATGAAGCGATTGGTAGAGTCATTTCAGAATTTGGCAATATTGATGAGTTATTAGAAGAATTAGATATTATGCCAATGACTCATGATGAGAGATTGCGAGTAGTTGATATCGATATGGCCTATGAATGGGTTGAAAGTAAGCAGCAGTCTGGATTAATGACAGCTATTGGTGTATTCTTGTGTATTATGGCAGGGGGCGCATTAATTTTTGTTAACAACCTTGTAGGTATTGGCATTTTAGGTAGAGCGCTTTCTAGTCAAGTCCGTGGTGCTATTGGATTAATTCCAATGTTTATGTTTCTTGCTACTGCAGTGGGTCTATTTATTATTGCAGATTTTCGAACTAAAAAGTTTAAATACTTAGATCGTGGTTTTTATTTGGCACCAGGGGTTGAAGAATGGGCAAATCAAAGATTAGATAATTTTGGTATGACTCATACCTTAGCCATAATCATTGGGGTGGCATTATGTATTACCGCACCCTTAGCAGTCATATTACCAGCAGTTTTTTCAATGCGGTTTTTTGGTGATATGGGAGCAGTGATTCTTTTAAGCATGATTGCTTTTGCTGTATTTATCTTTATATATTTTGGGAGTGTCAAAGCATCTTACGAAAAATTATTAAAAGTAGGAGACTACAAGCAACCAGTAGACCCTGATAGTGAACGACTGGAAGATATCTTAGATTCAATTATGTGGCCAATGGCTGTCATCATCTTTTTATTAGCAGGATTTATAGGTGGTTTATGGCATATTGCATGGATTGTTTTTCCGATTACTGCATTGTTACAAGAAGTCATTGAAGGTGTGTTCAAGGCAGCAAGAAAGAAATGACAAATATCTAAGCAAAACAATAAAGACAGGCAGGGTAACTCATAAACGAGTGATCTTGTCTGTTTTGTTTGTGAACGATTTGTTCAAATCTCAACATAAAATAAGGAACCCCTTTT
>SKID01000259.1 GCA_007116605.1 Tissierellia bacterium | reverse complement strand
TTATGGGACAATCGGAAAATTATAAAAACGAATACCAGATTGCTGCAGAAGAAGTTGAAAACATGGTGAGCAAAATAAGCTATGTGAAAAATTTGAGACTAAATAATGATAAAGAAATAGCAGAAAAAGTGGGTATTAGAGGGTTTACTGATGTTTACCATGGATACGAGGCATATAAAAAACAGATGGGCATGATTGATTTTGACGATATGTTAGTACTAAGTGATCAAATATTGGGTGAAAATATAAGGATTAGCACCAAATTCAAAGATTTTTACCAGTTTATTCAATTAGATGAAGCACAAGATACATCGCCGCTACAGTTTGACATCATAAAAAAAATATCTAATGGTAATCTCTTTATTGTAGGAGATGATGACCAAGCCATTTATTCATTTCGTGGTAGCAGCCCAAAACTTATGTTGCAATTTAAAGATAATTATAAAGACGCCAAAATTTTTGGTCTTAACACAAACTACCGATGTAATGAAACAGTTACTAGCCTTGCAAAAATTTGCATCGAAAGAAATAGAAATAGATATGTTAAAGCAATTAAATCTGAACAAACTGAAATGGAAGGATTGAGCATCCGTTCAGTGATGACAAGGCGTCAACAAGCAGAATATATTGCCCAGGAAATAAAGAAGTACCCTAATCAAACCGTCGCTATCTTATATCGATATAATGTGTCCGCCTTAATACCGGCAGAACTTTTTAGAAGAGGCAATATATCATTCTATGTTAATGATGAAGGGGGAAAGTTTTTTCGCTCATTACTCTTAAAAGATTTACTGGCATTTTTTCATTTAGCAGTGGATCCCTATAATAAAAATGCTTTTAGTCAGATTTATTACAAATGTCAATCTTATTTTACGAAGGAAATGCGACAATTTGTGATGAAACATAAAGGGAATGTGTATAAAGCCTTGAAAAATTTTCCTAAAAATGATCCTTTAAAAATGAAAAACATAAAAGCATTTGAAGAAGATATGCGCTATATTAACACTGTTCAACCTTTAGATGCCATTGGTTACATACAGTTTGAGATGGGTTATGGTCACTATTTAGACAGACTAGAAAAAGAAGGACGCATCCATTTTGCCACAAGTCAAGTACATATGGAAATTGTCAAAGAAGTAGCAAAAGGGTCTAATACAATTTCGGACTTTATGACAAATTTAGAAGATTTACAGCAATGTCTAACAGAAGCTAAAAATGTTATGAATGCACAGGTCACTTTGTCATCCATTCACAGTACTAAAGGATTAGAGTTTGACCGTGTGTATATGATTGATAATATTTATGGAGAGTTTCCCGTTGAAGGAACCAGTAGTAAAAGAGAAGTAGATGAAGAAATTTTAGAAGAAGAAAGAAGACTGTTTTACGTAGGGATGACTCGAGCCATTAAAAGGCTTGAAATATTATATCCAGAAATTCCTTCTAGGTTTGTGACAGAAATAAGTGATGGGATGAATGAGCATAAACGCAAAGATTTTTTTCAATTTAAAAGAATGAAGCATAAATTTTTTGGTCAAGGCATGATTGTATCAGTGGATGATGATCGTATCGTTTTCAAGAATGAAGTAGGTAAAATTTATCAATTAGACATGAAAAGTGTTGTGGAAAAAGAACTTTTAGAACCATTAGGAGATTAGGAAAGATGATGAATTGGTGGGATTTGCAAAATGGATCAGATATTAGAGGAGTTGCGATAGATGGTGTTAAAGGAGAAGCTGTTAATCTAACACCAGAAGCTGTGTTAAAGATTAGCTATGTATTTAGTCAATGGCTATCTGAGGGAAGAGGAAAAAAAGTAACCATAGCTATTGGGAGAGATAGTCGTATTTCAGGAGAAACGTTACTTTTAGCTGCAGCGGATGGTATTGGCAAGGCAGGACATTATGCTTATGATTTTGGTCTAGCATCAACGCCTGGCATGTACATGGCACTATTAGAAAAAGATCTGAGTCTAGACGGATCAATAATGATTACAGCCAGTCATTTGCCCTTTAACCGGAACGGATTAAAGTTTTTTACCCATGAGGGGGGAGCGACTAAAGAGTTAATTCATGAGTTGTTAATCAGGGCAGAAAAAATGGTAATTAATTATGATCTTCAATACTTTAAACCTATTCAATCAATAGACTTTATGAGTCGGTACGCCAAACGCCTTCAAAGCTTAATCATTAAAGAAACAGGACAAAATCGTCCTTTTGAAGGAAGTCGCATCATTGTAGATGCAGGTAATGGTGCAGGGGGGTTTTTTGTAGAAAAAGTATTACAACCATTAGGAGCAGATACCAGTGGTAGCCTTTTCCTTGATCCTGATGGGATGTTTCCAAATCACGTGCCCAATCCAGAAGACAAAGATGCACTTCAGTTTATTCAAAATCAAGTGATAGAGACAAAAGCAGACTTAGGAATTATCTTTGATACGGATGTAGATAGGGCTGCACTGATTGACCATCAAGGTAAAGCAATCAATAGAAACAAGTTGATCGCCTTGATTTCGGCAATTCTTTTAGAAAAAAATGATAAAAGATATATTGTCACAGACTCAGTGACTTCAGAGGGACTAACAGAGTTCATTCATGAGAGAGGCGGCTATCATCATCGTTTTAAGAGAGGTTATAAAAATGTGATTGACGAAGGGATTCGCTTAAACAAAATAGGAAAAACTTCTGATTTAGCAATCGAAACCAGTGGACATGCTGCATTTAGAGACAATCATTTTTTAGATGATGGAGCCTATTTAACAGTACAGTTACTGATTGCTTTTGCAAAACAAAAGAAAAAAAATCATCTTCTAACAGATTACATTTCAAACTTGAAGGAGCCAAAGGAAGAAAAGGAAATACGATTAAGCTTACCTTCTCATGACTTCAAAATTTATGGTGGTGATGTGATAAACAAGCTTAAAGAGTGGGTACCTTCAGTTGAAAACTGGCATATAGTAGAACCAAATTATGAAGGCATCAGAGTTTCATGTCAAAGCATGACAGAACAAGGGTGGTTTTTAATGAGACTTTCACTCCATGATCCTATGCTAGCTTTAAATATTGAGTCAAATGTAACCGGTGGTTGCGAAAAAATCGAGGCTAAAATTATGGCATGGCTTCAACAATTTTCTGATATCAACAGGACACTATAGTATTGATCCCTCACTAGGTCTTAGTGCTGTTATTCATCGGATAAAATTCATGAAACTACGAGAGGTCTAAAATGATTATTGTGATTGGTGGAGCAAATGTAGATATTTCAGGTGTTCCAATGACAAATACGTTAATTTTCAAAGACTCAAATCCAGGAAAAGTGATTATGGGATTAGGTGGTGTGGGCAGAAATATTGGGGAGAATTTGTGTTGGCTTGGACAAGAGACTTGCTTTCTCGGTGTTGTGGGTGGAGATGACTATGGAGAATATATAATTAAAGAATCAAGCAAATCAGGACTGAATATGTCTAATGTGAAAAGAGTAGAAGACAGATTATCAGCTGTTTATGTTTGCATATTAGATGAAACAGGAGATATGGCGGTGGCTGTGTGTGAAACTGGCATCACTGATGAAATTAATCAACAGTATATAAAAAAAATGGCACAAATATTCAATAAAGCAGAATTGTTAATTATCGATGGCAATTTAAAAGAAAATCAAATTGGATGGATTGTTGATTCTTTTAAACAGGTGCCTATATTGTATGATCCTGTTTCCTCTGCCAAAGCTATAAATGGAAAAAAATTCGTTGGCAGATTTCATAGCATTAAGCCCAATAGATTAGAAGCTGAAGTTTTAGCAGGGTTCTCTATTCAATCAGAAGAAGACTTGGCTAAGGCTTGTCAGTTATTTCATAGTTGGGGGACAAAGGAGGTCTATATATCCATGGGTTTAGATGGCACTTATTATTCAGATGGTCAAGTTAGTGGCAAGATAAAAGCTGGTAAAGCTACAGTAGTCAATGCTACTGGTGCAGGAGATGCTTTTGTAGCAGGGATTGCTTATGGGATAGTCAATGGTTTTAATATAGAAAAGACAACAATTTTTGCCACATTGTGTGCGAGAGAGACAGTAAAATGTGAGAAGGCAATAACAAAGCTTGATGCTAACAGGATCATAAAGGAGATAAACCATGATACGCATTAATCAGATGAAGCTTAAACCTGAAGAACCTGAAAGTCTAATCCAAAAGAAAATAGTAGAGATGTTAAAAATCAAGGAAAACCAATTAATTAGTTGGAAGATAGTTAAAAAATCTATTGATGCAAGAAAAAATCAAGTATTTTATGTGTACACGGTGGATGTAGCACTCGAACCTCATTTATACAAACTAAAAGCGATTCGAAGCAAATATAGCATTGTGGAAGATTCTCTTCCTAAAAAAATCTATAACCCTTATGTTGGACATCGACCCATTATTATCGGTTCTGGACCTTCAGGTCTTTTTTGTGGATTATTATTATCATTGCATGGAGCCAAACCAATCATCATTGAAAGAGGAAAAAAAGTAGAAGAACGGATAAAAGATGTGGACTTATTTTGGAATCAAGGCCTATTGAATCCAGAATCCAATGTGCAATTTGGAGAAGGGGGAGCGGGAACTTTTTCTGACGGAAAGCTGAACACGTTAATTAGAGATAAAGAAGGAAGAAGTAGATGGGTCTTACAAGAAATGGTAAAAGCAGGAGCGCCAGAAGAAATACTGATTTGGAGTAAGCCACATATCGGAACAGATCGTTTGAGAAGAGTGGTCATCAATATACGTAAGGCAATTGAAAATAAAGGTGGAACCTTTTTATTTGAAGAAAAAATGACAGATATTGAGAAATTAAACAATCAAGGCGTAGTCGTGAAAACTAATAAAGGACAACATATAAGCCAAACAGTGATCATTGCGGTGGGCCATTCTGCTAGAGATACAGTTGAAATGTTAGGAAGACATATCACTTTAACGCAGAAACCTTTTGCGATAGGACTAAGAATTGAACATCCAAGGCAAATGATTGATGAGTGGCAGTATGGCATCCAATCTAAAAAAAACCTTTTGCCTGCAGCAGACTACAAGCTGGTCCACCATTGCAGAAATGGCAGGACAGTGTATACTTTTTGCATGTGTCCTGGTGGTGTAGTAACAGCATCATCCTCTGAAATAGGAACAGTTGTAACTAATGGTATGAGTTATTATGCGAGAGACCAAGAAAATTCAAATAGTGCTGTTTTGGTAAATATAAATCCGGAGGATTTTGGTGGAAGTCATGTCACTGCAGGATTTGATTTCCAAAGAAAACTGGAAAGAAAAGCGTTTGAATTAGGTGGCGGAGGGTATTTTGCGCCCATTCAATGTTTTGGAGATTTTAAAGAAAGAGTTTTAACAACACAAGTCGGCAATATCAAACCATCTTATCAACCAGGCACAACTTTGAGTAATTTGACGACCCTATTACCAGATTATGTGACAGAAGCTTTGCTTGAAGGAATTGATCAGTTTGGACGGAAAATTAATGGATTTAACCGAGAGGATGCCATATTAAGTGGTGTAGAAACTAGAAGCTCATCACCGGTTAGAATGGTTAGGGATGAAAGAATGATGTCATCTCTAGAGGGTGTTCATGTGATTGGAGAAGGAGCCGGTTATGCTGGAGGCATCATGTCAGCAGCCATGGATGGTATGAAAGTTGCTGAAATGATATTGGAGGGGATCAATTGAAAAAAGTACTTGTTTTGACAGCTGCCATTGGGGGAGGACATATCTCTACAGCAGATGGAATCCATACTTTTGCGCTACACCATCGGACAGATTACCAAGTAGATGTGGTAGATATTCTGGAGTTTATAAGACCGGTTTTGTCTAAAATAGCAGGCAAGTCTTACGAAATAAATGCTAAGAGTTTTCCAGAGCTTTATCGGTGGATCTATGATATTAACAATGCAACAGAAGGGAAACTCACCAAGAATAATTTGTCATTATTTTATTCGAAAATCAAGGAATTAATAGATACTTATAAGCCAGATGTGGTTGTGTGTACCCATCCTGTAGCAATCAGCAATATTATTAAGACTAGAAAAAGGTACGGCTATAACTATAAAGTAGCGGTGTTAATTACAGACTATGATTATCATACCACTTGGGTGGATTCAGAAGCAGATTTATTTTTTGTTGCTAGCCAGTACATGAAGTTTAAATTATTAGCAGATAAGATTCATTCATCTAAGATCCAAGTGACAGGAATACCCACAAGTCTAAAGATGCTTAATCGAGTTAATAAACAAGAGGCAAGAAATCACTTAGGCTTAAAGGATAAGGCAACTTTATTAGCTATGGGTGGTAGCTTTGGTGCAGGCAAATTAAAAAAAATAATGATTGCATTAGGGGAGTCCGACTTAAACATTCAAGCGGTTTTTATATCAGGA
>SKID01000169.1 GCA_007116605.1 Tissierellia bacterium | reverse complement strand
TAAGCTATTTTTTTATACTCACTATTCTATTCTAATGCAATATATGTTATGATGTAATATCAATGATTAAGCAAATATTTACTCATATCCAAGGAGAATAAAATGATTCAAAGTTTAGCACGTGCATTAGAATTATTAGATGCACTTAAAAAACCCGATGAAGAATTCACTATTGCATATCTATCTGAACGGCTTCAATTGCCACCTAGTACAGTACATCGCATACTGCAAACTTTATGTGAATACCGTTTTGTGGTGAAAGATGAAAGAGCCCATACTTATAAGCTGGGACCTGCATTAATCCCATTGGGCACAGTGGTTCGACATAATTTAAAATTACAGTATCCCGTTACTCCCACACTAAAAAGCTTATCTTCTACAATTAATGAAGATTCTTATTTTATTGTTCCCATGGGTTATAAAGGCCTTATATTAGAACGATCTGAAAGTGACAATATGCTAAATGTTGTTGACCGCTTTGGTTACGAGAGATATTTACATAGTGGCGCTAATCGTAAAGCTATTTTATCCCATCTGCCTAAAGCATTTATTGATGATTACATACAAAATGCTCTACCACTAGCCGATGCTTTGCCTAAAACCACAGCTGAAAAACTACTACCCCAACTTGAACAAGCTAAAGCTGAAGGTGTTGCAGTCTCATATGGGGAGTACATTACGGGGACTATTGGTATTGGTTCACCTGTTTTTGATTATGAAGGAAAAGTCAAAGGCTCTATAGGTGTTATCATTCCTGAGTATCGGGTAAAAAATGAACTTCATTTAGATGAATTAAAGCAAATTATTAAAAAACATGCTTATGATTTATCCATTTCTATGGGTTACTCTCCCAGCCTTTCTCCTCTAACTTAATCAAAATTAGCATTTCGTTCAATCACCTAAAGTAATATGACTTCTGCTTTCGTAAGCAGGAGTCATATTAGTTTGAGCCTTTAGGCATCAACATAACCCTTGTATTCAGATGACGTTGAAACGCCACCTAGTGTTACACATCCTTTTCTATTGGCTCTAAAGTATCTTAATACTGTTAGTCATCGGATCAACTCTAAGGGCATTCTGAAGCACAATACTTACCCAAAACTATAATTTTGATAATAAATTTAGCCCCATATCTTCACAATGGAAGACATAGGGCTAGAGAAAATGAGTGAGCGAATTATAGTGTGCTTAACACATCTGCAAAAGCTTGCAGTGATGTTTGCGCTTGACCAAAATTGGTCATTTGTTGGTCCATTCCAATTTTTATGTAGGGAATCCCTGCTTCTTCCAAACCTTTTTTGAGAGATGGAAATTCGATTTCTTCAGGGTCACAAAACTGCATGATCATAATGACTACACCATCTGCTTGACTCTTTTTGACTTTTTCAACAAGATAACCCGGTCTCTTGTTAAGCTCCGGATCATATAATAAAGTGTCATAATCCTGGTTTCCAAATTGTTCTGCTAATGCTTGCATAGGATGATTCGTGTTTTCTTGCACATCTACACGAATAGCTCTAGATTCATGAGCCATATCATCAGCTACGATTGCCAACTGGTTGTCGTCAAATATCTTCAACAAAGATGGACTGTCTAAGACTATGCCTGATGTCACGACTTTTTTGCCTTTCCAAGGCTCTATGGGTGATGCTTCAATCAAACCATTCAGTTCATTTAACATTTTTGTATGTTCATCTTTTAGCATAAAAAATGCACTTTTTAAAACCACACTTCGGCTAGTCGCTGTGATAATATGGGGATATTGACCTGCTAATTCAATAAATCTTCTTCTTGCTTTTCTATTTTCATTATATATCTTTATGGCTTCATTTAAATTATCATTCGTAATCTTAATACCACTAATTTCTTCAAGCTTTATCTTTATTTTATTATATTGTTGTTCTGTAAATTTAACACCATATTCTTTTTTTCTGTTTTGAGGATGGGCTAAGAACATAAATGGAATATCAGGACATGCTACTCTAAAGTTTTGAGTAAAGGGTCTTAATGTATCACATATGGATGGTGCGATCACTCCTGACAAGCCATCTAATGTCCCATCTAATCCCATCTCTAAATTTAGTTGGGCAATCGTACAATAAAATGCTGCGAAATACTCTTTAGCCAGATTGATTTTCCCACCTGTTTTACCCCAAACGCCAAAGGGCACCATACCTGAAGCATAGACTAACTCTTCTGGAACATAATAAGGAAAACATCCAATGGCTTTTTTCCCTTGACTTATATAGTCATCTAGTTGTTTTTTAGGGTTCTTAGCAATTGCATCAAACGCACTTAATAATGTTTGGATATTTGACATCTTATTTAGCCTCCTTCTTAGCCTTATATTCTTCCATTACTTCATAAAGTCCTTCTACTCTAGTGTTGTATTGGGCTTCTGAGAAATTTCTTGGATCAGCCTGGTCACCATCGAAACTTACAACGGGAACACCTAGGTCTTTTCTAAATCTTCGTTCCATTTCAGGCATGTAACCACTCCATGGTTTACAACTTCTATTGTAATGCACTAGAATGCCATCCACTTTGTTTTCACGACAGATCCCTTCTCTCCAGTCAACACCCGTTTCTAGACAAACACTATTTGGTGCTTTACAGTATGCTTTCATCAGTTCATCTAAATTACTATAAGCAAATCCAAATGCCGGTGCATAAACGACCGCTGTCGTATTCATACCATTTTCTTTTAGTGGCTTAAATAAAGGCTGTAACTGGGGCCAACAGGGTATTCCTTCAAACATAATCCGATGTTTTTCTTCATACTTCCATGTCGAGTGATTGTTTTTGACATTTTCTTGTAATTCTTCCGCTAATGCTTCAAAGGCTAATGCTGATTCTAATTTACACCTAGCAGTTACAACCACTGCCATATGATTAAACAAATCAAATCCGGCAAAAGGAGATGGCTTATATTGTAAATAAGAACATACTTTTAACCATGCTTTGGCGGTACGATTAGAGTTTGCACATACCTCTTCAAATTTCTTTTCATTCATTTTCCTGCCGCTTATTTCTTCTAGCTGCTTGATCGCATCATCAAATTGCCCTCTAATATATTGTACATAGTCATCGCCTACTTCAACTGTATTATTATAAGGCACATCAATCATTACTAAAGGAATGTCATGCATACGGGCAATGTTTTCATACCATTTTGTCATACAATTACAAATATTATTACAGCACAATAAAAAATCTGGTTGAGGCATGGCTTTTTCTTCCGCCTCAAATCCGGCAGCATAAGCCATACTAATTCTCGCATAGCCACAAATATCATTATCATATCCTAAGGCCTCTGCATGTTCACACATTCTTTGTCCGCCATGCTTAGCCGATATGGCCGCTGCTTGATTCTCAGGATAACATACTGCTAAACCTAATGCTTCAGCAATTTCTGCTGGGAATTTTGATGATGACCAGCCCACTGGCTCTCCTCTTTCTTTTGCATCCCATGCATTTTGATATACTTTATCAACAATTGATCTTAATCTTATTTTCGCTGGAATTTTTTCTGACATTTTTTTCCTCCATGAATATTTTTATTCACCATTTATCTGATGATTAATTGGTCAAAACTCTAACTGATAGATTCAATGTAAAGTCTGTGAATCACGTTCTGTAAGATTTCATTGACCTAAGACTCTCTTTTATCAAAAGCGTACAATGCCGCCCCAAGTGCTCCTGCATATTGAGCCAATGGAGAAACATGAATTTTCTTATATAATTCTTCCTCTAAAGCAACTACCACGCCATTGTTTTTTGCTACGCCACCAGTCATCACCACATCATCTTCAACACCAACTCTTTTAGCCAATCCTGCTACTCTTCCTGCAACAGATCTATGAATTCCTCTTACAATATCATTGATATGGGTGTTTTGAGCTAGTTGTGAAATGACTTCTGACTCAGCAAAAACAGTACAAGTTGAACTAATGTTGATCACATTCGTCGACTGAGCTGACAGTACACCTAAATCATCCACTTCTACTTCAATCACTCTCGCCATCACATCTAAAAATCGTCCTGTTCCTGCTGCACATTTGTCATTCATAGCAAAATTAGTTAACATCCCTTGAGGGCTAATTCTTAAAACCTTTGCATCTTGGCCGCCAATGTCAATGACTGTTCTCACATTGGGATATAAAAAATAAGCTGCTTTTGCATGACAACTTAGTTCACTCATTTCAGAATGAACCCAATCCATCATATGTCTGCCATAGCCTGTTGCTAAAATATATGACAAATCTTCTATGCTTAGTTTTGATTCTCTTAAAACCGCTTCTACAACCCTTCTTGGGCCACTTGTTCCTGCGCCTACAGGAATCATTGATTTTGAAACAATCTCTTTTCCATTTTTTAATATAATACATTTTGATGATGTAGAGCCTACATCTATACCCATCGTGAATATCTCACTCATGATAACCTCCAAAACTACAGGGATAGTTTGCTACAGCAAACTATCCCGATTTACAAGTGATTTGATCTTAACAATGCTTAGTTGGCAAAGAAATTTAAAAATGCTGTAATAATCGCCGCATTGGTAAAGTTGCTAAATAGTCCCCCTACTAAAGGTACCACAAAGAATGCTACCCTTGAAAAAACATACTTGTCACAGACTGTCTTCATGGTGGTCATTGAAACTGGAACTGCACCTGTTGAAAAGCCAACATGACCGACTGCCATAACAGCTGCATCATAGTCTTTACCCATTGCTCTAAATGTAATTTGTGTTGCAAACAAATAGACTAATACAATTTGCGCTGCTAAAAGTATTAATAATGGCACGGCTAGTTGAGCCAATTCCCACAATCTCATTGACATAATTGCCATGGAAACAAAAACTGCTAGGGATATATCGCCAGCTACATCAATTTCTTGATATAATACTTCGTCGGTTTTTTTATTGAAAGCATCGTATACATTTCTTACAATAACACCCGCTAACATACACATAACATGAATAGGCAGTACCACATTTGGTAAAGCGACTTTGGCAAAGTCAAAGATATATGATCCTAGTCCTAAAGAAATTGCTATTAAGAAAATTGCTGTTGTCGTTCTCTTTTTATCTAGGCATGGTAGCTCTTTTTTGCTAGCCATCTCTAATTCATACTGAGATAATGCTTCTCCTCTTCCATTATTAATTGTCTTATCTAGGCCCTTTTTAGTTATAATTCTATTTCCAATAGGTCCACCAATGATAGAACCTGCTACTAAACCAAAGGTTGCTGCTGCTACAGCAACACTCACTGCCCCTTGCGCACCCATTTCTTGAGCAATTGGAGCAAATGCAGCCGCATTACCATGACCACCTGTCATAGGAATAGAACCTGTCATTAAAGCGATTAATGGCTGTACACCAACAACTGTTCCCACTCCTACTGCTACCAAATTTTGAAGGAATGCCAGAACTGCTGCTAAGACGATGAAAATCACAACTTGCTTACTTCCTTTTTTCAACAAACCTAGTCCTGCGCCACAACCACTGGCAGCAAAGAATGCATTCATAAAAAATGTTTGTAGCGTTCTGTCAAATGTGAAATTCGCTATATTAAACTGATATAAAACCAAAGTGATAATTGAAAATAATAGACCACCAATAACTGCTGATGGTAAACAGTACTTAGTAAAAAACTCATATTTGTCTCGTATTTTTTGTCCAACAACTAAAAGTACAACTGCTAGTAATAATGTTTTTAGTATATCCATTTGAATTTCAAATTGCATGTATCTTCTCCTTTGTTTTCACAATTTTTTACTCCACATATCATATCATACATCTATTATCCCCAATAATCCTCTGATAATCAATCACTTGCAAATGTTTTCATCTAAATCTTATAGCATAGAAGTGAAACACTTCTACACTATAAGATATTATGACTATTTTTTAAACGTGTTAAACTCTTTGATGGCTCTTGGCAATAGCATCTGGTGGAATGCACAGATGGATTTAGGATTTTGGTACGCTGCATTTGTAAAGGCCTTAACGTAATTACGTAAAGCAGTCATATTGACAATTTCATCAACCATACCTAACTCAGCACAAAACTTTGGCTTTGATTTTTCAGTGTATTCATCAATGAGTTGATTCATTTTATCAATTGTCGGTTGCAAGTCTTTACCTGCTTTTTTATCTTTAGCTAATCTTCTAGAATACATGGCGGTGGCTGCTGTTTCACCGTTCATGACATTTATCTCAGTTGTTGCTGTTCCTAAAGAAAATGCATTGGTATTGTTTCCTTGCGGTCCTCCTAAAACATAATGGGCTGCTGCTGTCCCTTTTCGTAAAGTAATTTCAATTTGGGGTACATCTGAGTTTTCTATAGAGTAAATCAATGATTGACCAAGACCTAATAATTCAGCTCTTTCAGCATCATCGCCTACATCGATTCCCGTGGTGTCTTGTATCCATACGATTGGCAATCGATCTCT
>SKID01000364.1 GCA_007116605.1 Tissierellia bacterium | reverse complement strand
CCTTTGCTTCATTTCCTTTAGTCAAAAAGGATGCAACATGCTTCTGAGATGCGCATTATTGGATTCTTTGTTTCCTTTAAAAGTTGACATAACAAAGGATCCAATACTAAGCAACGAAGATGCAGTTGTGTCCCCAGCAAAGGGTCTAAGTATTAAGCAAGAAAGATGCTGTTTTATCCTTGAAAAGTAACAACTAGCGCGTTGCGGTTTTAACAATAGGCACAATTTTTTTCCCAAGGATAGAAGCAATCCCTATTTTTAAAAGATCACCAGGTAAAAAAACAAGGACAGCAGGCTTAAGTAAGCCACTAAATGTCACCGGAACCCCCATAACGCGACTGAGCACAAAATACAAGTAAGGATAACCAACAGCATAAATAATGAAAGTGCCTAAGGCACAAGCAAGGACAATTTGTCCGATGGTGGGATTAGTTTTCTTTTCTAATAATTTACCAATCACAAAAGCTGCGATGATAAATCCAATGATATAGCCGAAAGAAGGGGAGAATAAAGAGGAAAAACCACCTGTACCACCAGCAAATACTGGCAATCCAGCTAATCCCATAAGCATATAGAGTATTTGAGATAGGGCACCGTATTTTGCTCCAAGAAAAATCCCAGACATAATGGTAAATAGCAATTGGAGAGTGATAGGAGCAGGTCCAATAGGAATCATGATAAGAGCACCTATAGAAGTTAGTGCAGCAAATAAAGCGGTTAATATGAGGTTTCGTGTTGGGTAGGTCATACTTTTACTCCTTGAACATATGATAGTATTAATGATACAATATATATCGTAAACCAAAGACTAATTAGCTGTTTACAATAATACATCAAGCCACGCGCATTGTCAACCATAAATCAGAAGAAGGTTTACAATCCAAGGAGATTCTGGAGGCAGATAGCATTGGAAACGTCACCTGAAGCCAAGAGTCCTGTTGATGATTCGCGCATTATGTGACCATTTGTTTCAACTTCAGATTATTAGAGGATAAAACATGCATCTCCGATGACTCACAGTGCTAGTTTCACTTGTTGAAGTGGAAGGATAGCCCTGTAGAGTCCCTTGGATAAAGTAATACATCGCGCTACTCGTTTTGTTTTTATAGATCAATATGTTTCCCTCGTAGCTTCACATTTGACGCCTTGTCGTCTATTAAGCTTAAAGGAAACAAGGTATCAAAAGAGGCGCTTCTCGGCAAAATAGTTGATCTTTTTTATCTGTTGAAGTAGCGCTATGATACAATGCGAATAGAGGATAAAACAAGTTCCTTGTACGACTCGCTCATGATGTGATCTTTTGTTTCCTCGCTTAAGCTAACTAAAGGATAAAACATGCATCAGAGTCGCGCATTACGTGATCCTTTGCTTCATTAAAATCTTTAAAAAAGCAAAGGGTCTAAGTATTAAGCAGGGAAGATGCTGTTTTATCCCTAGGAAATGACCTAAATACTAAGCAGGGAGGACACGGTTTTATCCTCTCTAAATACTAAGTAGCGATGATACTGTTTTATCTTAAGAAAACAAGCCCTTTGCCTTGTTTGGTGAGAGGAATTAATCATAAAAAGGAGGATGGCTGTGCATCTAAAGATTTAAATCAAAGGTGTCTAAGTCATTGAACAATGAAAAAAGAAATTATTGCATTACTACAAGAATCGGATGACTATGTTTCTGGGGAAGAGATGAGTCAGACATTAGGCATTAGTCGTGCTGCTATTTGGAAGCATATTCACGCATTGAAAGAAGAAGGTTATGAAATTTTGTCAGTCTCTAAAAAAGGTTATCGATTGATGCAATTAGGAGATCGGTTATCTGAAAATGAGTTGTCTCCATATATGCCTTCATCAGGTATAGGCGCTGCGCTCCAATATTACGAATCAGTAGATTCTACCAGTTCTATAGCTAAAAAATTAGCAGACGAAGGAGCAAAAGAAGGCTTAGTGGTTATTTCTGAAGAACAAACCGGTGGGCGAGGAAGAATGGGTCGAAATTGGATTTCACCTAAATACAAGGGGATCTGGATGTCCATCATTTTAAAGCCTTTGATGGAACCTCAATTTGTAGCAAAAATCACCCAGGTGGCAGCAGCAGCAGTGGTGTTGGCGGCAAAAGACATAGGTTTTGATGTGGGTGTTAAATGGCCAAATGACTTGGTTTTAAACGGCAAAAAAGTATGCGGAATTTTAACGGAAATGAGTGGGGAGATGAATCAAATTAACTATATAGTCATTGGTGTGGGTATTAATGCCAATTTAGACACAAAGGACTTTGATGATTCCACGAAAAAGACAGCCACATCTTTCAAAATTGAGGGTAAGCAAAAAATAAATAGACAAAAACTAGCAGGGCGTATATTTCATCATATGAATATGCTTTATGAACAGTTTTTAAATGATGGGTTAGGCGCAAGGAGTATACAAGTGTGTCGAGAGCATTCTGTGTTAATTGGGAAAAAAGTAGTTGTTATGAGAGGTTCTGATCAATATGAGGGACAAGTTTTATCAATTAACGATCAAGGAGAACTGGTTGTGAAAAGGGACAATGGAGAAATTGAAGCGCTTTTCTCTGGAGAAGTTTCAATTAGAGGAGAAAAAGGATATGTACCAACATGATGAGTTTATGAGAGAGGCGTTAATAGAGGCCCAAAAAGCTTATGATATAGGAGAAGTGCCTATAGGTGCTGTGGTGGTGAAGCAGGGTGTTATTATTGGAAGAGGACATAATCAAAAAGAGACAACGAATAATCCGGTAGCCCATGGAGAAATAATGGCAATTCAAGAAGCAGCAAAGCATCTAGGTTCTTGGAGGCTATCAGAATGTGATATTTATGTCACATTAGAGCCTTGTAGTATGTGTGCTGGAGCCATGGTTTTAGCAAGAATTAAAAGACTCTATATTGGCACAGAAGATCCAAAGACAGGTGCCTGTGGTTCGGTATTTAATATTGCAGAATCCTATCATTTAAATCATCAAATACAAATCAGTTTTGGTTTGATGAAACAGGAGTGTCAAGATTTAATCAAGAAATTTTTCAAAGAATTGAGGAGGCAAACGTGAAAAACATCATGATACAAGGAACAAGTTCAGACGCGGGGAAAAGTTATGTCACAACAGCATTGTGTCGCGCACTAGTCAATAGAGGAATTCATGTGGCACCATTTAAATCACAAAATATGTCCAACAACTCCTATGTAGCTGAAGATGGTTGTGAAATATCCAGAGCCCAAGGTGTGCAAGCAGAGGCAGCAAAAGTCAAGGCATCCGTCTACATGAATCCAATTTTATTAAAACCCACCCGAGACACCCATAGTGAAGTGGTGTTATTTGGGAAAGTCTTTCAAGGATATACAGGGATGGATTATCGGAAAGACTTTGCATTGACTTATGGTGTGGAGGCCATCAATCAAGCATTAAGAGTTTTAAATGAGAAACATGATTGTCTAGTGATAGAAGGGGCAGGATCACCCGCAGAAGTTAATTTAAATGATCGAGAAATTGTGAATATGCGTGTAGCAGATTTAGCGGATGCCAGTGTCCTTCTTGTGACAGATATTGATAGAGGTGGATCATTTGCTAGTGTCGTTGGAACATTAGAGTTATTAAAAGAGCATAGACATCGATTTAAAGGCGTTATTTTTAATAAATTTCGAGGAGACGTGGGTCTCTTACAAGATGGATTGGATTGGTTAGAAAAGCAATATGACATCAAAGTCGTAGGGGTTTTACCCATGCTTGATGATGTTTACATTGAAACAGAAGATGCACAAAGCAAACATTTGTTATATCAATATCAGGTAGATAATCCCCTAGATATTGGTGTCATTCATTTAGAAAGAATTAGCAATAATACTGATGTGGAGCCTTTTATACATGAAAAAGATGTGAGTGTTAGAATCATTAAAGATGCCAACCAATTTGGGAATCCCCATGCTGTCATTATTCCTGGAACTAAAAGCACGATAGATGATTTAAATTCTTTGAAAAATAGTGGACTAGCAGAAAAGTTGATAGCCTACTACAATAAAGGAGGCTTTATAGCTGGCATTTGTGGTGGATATCAAATGCTAGGGTCGATCATCGAAGATCCCGAGCTTATTGATCAAAAAGGAAGACACAGCATGGAAGGGTTAGGAATACTTCCTGTTAAAACGGTGTTTATGAAAGATAAAGCAGTGAGACATAATAAAGGTCAAGTGGAAGCTTTTGGAGAAAATGTATGGGTAGAAGGTTATGAAATTCATTTGGGGCAGTCTTATCGGCAGTCGGGCAAGGCTTTTATGATGGATGCTTCAGGAGAAGAAGGTTGTATTTCTGATAATGACCATGTTTTTGGCACTTATTTACACCATATCTTTCATAACGATGGGTTTAGAAACCAATGGTTGAATAAGATTAGAAGCTATCATGGTAGAGAAATCTTACCGATGGTAGATACCGTAAAAATTAAAGAAGAATCTTATGAAAAATTAGCAGAATATGCAGAGCAATATTTAGATATGGATTATATTTTACAGTTGATTAAGGGTGATCATTCATGATTCAAGTAGCTGTAAGTGTGATGGTGGATCTTGTAATAGGTGACCAATGTATAGGGCCGCATCCTGTTGTGATTATCGGTAAATTAATTGAAAAACTAGAAAACATGCTTTATGGTGAATTTAATCAAAAACAAAGAGGTTTGATACTGACCCTTTCCACTTTACTCATTGTGGGCGTGGTAGCCATAGGCATTGAAAAGTTAATCCATTTACACTGGGTCATAAAGTGGACACTAGGCCTCTATCTAATGTATTTGATTCCATCAGCAAAAAGTCTTAAAGATTACACAGAGGCATTAATCCCTTCGTTAGAAGACAATGATTTGAGCCATGCAAGACAGCAGCTAGGCATGTTAGTTGGAAGAGATACTGGATCCCTGACAAAAGATGAGATGATTAGAGCGTCAATAGAGACTTCATCTGAAAACACCATAGATGGATTGGTGGCACCGGTTTTTTATATGGTCATAGGGAGTTTTTTTGGACATGGTTTATTATTTGGATATCTATATAAAGCCATTAATACATTAGATTCTATGGTTGGATATCAAAATGAAAAGTACCAACATTTTGGATATTTTTCTGCCAAAATAGATGACTGGGTCAATTTTGTGCCGGCAAGATTAGGCAGCTTAATGATGATATTCATTGGTCAATTATCAGGTTTTGATGGTCATCATGCATTGACGATTTTTTTAAGAGACAGATATAATCATAAAAGCCCTAACTCTGGTCATCCAGAAAGCGTCACAGCAGGGTTGCTAGGGATTCAACTTGGAGGAAGCAGTGTTTACTTTGGACAAATGGTTGAAAAACCAAGGATTGGGGATAGCAATAGAATCCCCACAGTATTGGATATAATGAAAAGCAACCAAATTTTGTACGGCGTTGCTTATTTATGGGTTGCGTTGTTATTGATAATAGGAGTATGGCTATGAGAATGCATGGAGCAAATCCAGAAAAAGTATTTGAATATTTTGGGATGAAGGTACCGGATAAGATTTTAGATTTCAGTACAAATACCAATGTGGTTCCCTACTTAGACAAACCCCAAATTGATTGGTGGTCTCTAGTCAGCCAATATCCAGACGATGAATGTTTATTATTAAGAAAACAAGTGGCTGATCAAGAGAAGGTAGATCTGGATCAAGTGATGTTTTTTAACGGTTCAAATGAAGCCATTTATCAGATGTTATCTCTTGTACCAAATGGTAGAGGCGCTTTATTGCAACCTTTATATGGAGAATATGAAAAGGCGATGAGTGCCTATGACTATCATATCCAACATCTTTACCATTACGATCAAATATTTGACTTAAGACAGTGCGATTATCTTTTTATATGCAATCCCAATAATCCTACCGGCCAAGTCATAGAGGCTGAAGTTTTAAAACTAATTGTGAAACATTGCCAAGATAATAAAATAACACTGGTTATTGATGAAGCTTACCATTTTTTTCTTGAACAAAAAGTAGAAACCTCCCATTGGATAGAAGACAATGATTATTTAATTATTTTAAGATCTCTGACTAAAGCCTATGGATTGTCAGGCATTAGATTAGGCTACTGTTTAGGTCATCATAGTAAGATAGCTTCATTCAAAAAAATCCATCCTACATGGAGCGTCAATGGTGTGGCCCAGGCACTGGGAATAGATTTCTTAAACAATACAAAATACCTAGACGACACCCGTTCATTTTATGCTGTAGAAAGAATGCGGATGGTGGAAGAGCTCCAACAGCTAGGCTATGCTACTTGTCCATCACAAGTGAATTATTTTTTAATGCAGGTTAAAAATGATGAAAAAATCATACGTTTTTTGCTCAAAAAAGGGATTGTAGTGAGACATACTCGTAATTTTAAATCCCTTGAGGGTCGATATATTCGTGTGGCGGTCAAATCGCCTTCAGACAATGATACTTTTTTGGAGGCACTAAAAGAATTTAAAACTTTTCCATAAAAAGGATTGATTTTATTTTGACAATCCGATATAGTATTGATAACAATTTAATCGTTTAATGGTTCTTTCATATGAGAGCTAAGAGGGAAAGAGGTGAAAAACCTCTGCAGCCCCCGCTACTGTAAGCATGACGAAATTCCAACATTGCCACTGTGAAAACGGGAAGGTAGGAAGATTAGGAAGAGTGCAAGCCAGGAGACCTGCCATTG
>SKID01000229.1 GCA_007116605.1 Tissierellia bacterium | reverse complement strand
GGTCAAAGATATGTTAGACACTTAAACCTTTCTACATGGATACTGAAACATGATTGTGCTCATTTTTAGATAGACCGTAAAATATTGTCAATGATGAGGAAAAAATGGGAACGATTGCATAAATAAAAATTGTACGAATTATACAACAATATCATAAACACTCAAAAAACCTGTTGCATTATAGACAGGTTTTTTGATATATTAATAAGAACAAAGGGTTGACAAGAAGTACACTCAATAAAAAAGAGTGTAAGAAAAAACTTACAAATGTATAAAAACAAATGATACGAATTTATATACACTAATAAGACTTTTGGATTCAGCTGGTCTTTGAAAAGTCACCTAGAGGGCAGAAGATCTTATATAAGGACTTGATAGTGCTTACCTCCCATTTTTAGAAGTGAGCGTCTTAGCACCATAAGTCATGAAATAAATACCAAGCATTTTGATTAAGGGGTGTTATCCAAGGGCATGTGATTTTCTTAAATGCAATTACAGTCAAAGAAGAGAAAAATCATGCCATCAGATAAATTAAGAAAAAGGAGGAAAATTACCAAAAACATTTTCCAAACTACAAAAAATGAAAGGGGAGTATTATGAAAAGTGAAAAACAGTTAGAACAATTTATGAGTCAATGGTTTGACACGCAGAAAAAGATGATGGAAGTATGGCAGACAAGTATGAGCCAACCATTACAAGCGGCAACCAGTGCAGAAGCATTCAACACCAAAAATTATGTTGAAGCAACCATGAAGCCAGCTATGGATATGTACAAAATGTGGGTTGAAAACACCAGCGATTTATTTAGCGAAAGCATTCAATCTATGGGACAAAGCTCAGCCCAAGAACTATTTAGCAAAATGGTCAAAGGGGGATATGCCTATCAAAACTTAAGTAAGTTCTGGATGGATATGCGTGATAAAGCCCTAGAAGGCAGTGTAGATCCTCTGAAGTTTTATCAACAATGGCAAGATTCTTACATGAAAATTGTGATGGATAATTTTGTAACCCAATTACCAGAGCAAATGCAAATGTTTTTCAAAGAGCCTATGGACATGTTTACTATGGCTTCAGGCAATGCTCAAACATTATACCAGCCATGGATGGAAAGTGCAGATGCTATGAGGCAATTGTTGTCACAAAGTATGACGGGAGACCGACAAGCTTATTTAGAGTTTTTGAGAATGTGGAATGAGACCTTTAGTTCCACCTATGGACAATTTCTTCAAATGCCACAATTTGGCATGAGTCGAGACTATCTCCAAAAGCAAATGGATAGCCTAGATGCTTTTGTTAAATTTGTCAATAATGGAACAGAGTTCTTTGCCACCATGTACAAAGTGAATCAAGAAACCATGGAAGAAATGGTGGTAGAATATTTTGATATGGTAAAAGAAAACAAGCAACCTCAAACATACAAAGAGTTTTATAAGTACTGGTTGATGAAAAATGAAGCGGCCTATCAAAAGTTGTTTAAGACAGAACATTTTGGTCAATTGATGGCTCAAGCTGCGGATGCGGCATTGATTTACAAGCAAAAAATGGATGTATTGTTAGAAAAGCAACTATCCTATCTACCATTACCTAAAAAAGAAGATATGGATAGCCTGTATAAGACAGTCAATGATTTGAGAAGAGAAATACGCTCTTTAAAAAGAGAAGTGAAAGCGCTAAAAAAAGAACAAGCACAAGAAGTAGAACCCAAAAAAGCGCCAGCTAAGAAGTCACCTGTCAAAGAAACGGAAAAGGGGGATTAATCATGTCAAATCATTTATATATGGATTACGAAAAAACCATTAGTGAGATGTTTGAAACTCAGAAAAAGTTACTTAAAGGCGTGGATGTGTTATTAAATCTTGAAGAGCCTGGAGATGGTGTGACGCCAAAAGAATTGGTGTTTGAGCAAGACAAGATGAAATTGTATCGCTACACTCCTGTTGTAGAAAAAGTGTCAAAAGTACCCACATTAATTGTTTACGCCTTAGTTAATCGCCAATACATGATGGATATTCAAAAAGATCGTAGTGTGGTAAAAAACTTCTTAGATCTAGGATTAGATCTTTATGTCATCGATTGGGGATATCCAACAGCCCATGATAAATACCTAACTTTAGAAGATTATATTGACGGATACATTGATGACGCAGTGGAAGCTGTTATGGAAAAAGCAGGGGTTGATCAAATCAATCTATTAGGGGTATGTCAAGGTGGCACATTCTCTACAATCTATACAGCCCTCAATCCTAAAAAAATCAAAAACTTAATAACCATGGTGACGCCCATCGATTTTGAAGCAGGTGCTAAATCAGAAGAAGACAACTTGCTGTTCCGATGGAGTCAGCACTTAAATGTAGATAGCATGGTAGATGCTTATGGCATTATCCCAGGGGATTTGTTAAATCTAGGATTTAATATGCTAAAACCATTTCAGTTGATGTTGGATAAGTATGTGGGTTTGATTGACAATCTAGATAAACCCGTAGTCATGGAAAACTTTTTGAGAATGGAGAAATGGATTTTTGATAGCCCAGGACAATCAGGAGAAGCTTTTAGGCAGTTTATCAAAGACATGTATCAGGGCAATAAGCTAGCTAAAGGAACCTTGGAATTAGGTGGCAGCCCTGTCAATCTCAAGAATATAACCATGCCAGTCTTAACTGTGTTTGCCGAGCAAGACCATTTAGTACCACCAGCAGCAACAAAGCCTTTGAACGACTTAATAGGTAGCAAAGATAAAGAGATGATATCTTTTCCAGTAGGGCATATTGGCATGTATGTGAGCTCAAAATCGCAAAAGGAAATAGCGCCCAAGATAGCCAATTGGATTTTGGAAAGACAATAAATGACCACCTACAGAGGAAGGTCAATAAAGGGGGTTCAATAAATGAGCGATAAGAATAAAAATATGATGGATCAGTGGTTCGATATGCAGAAAAAAGCTTTGCAAATGTGGCAAGAAAATCTAACGCCCATGCAAGGTAAAGAAGAAAAAGTAGAACAATCAAGCGGTGCATTCCAACCCATGGAACTATTTCAACAATGGCAACAAACAATGACAAAAATGTACAAAGAAGGCATGAGTCAATGGTATCCAGATTATGGATTCAACTTTATGTCTTCACCATGGAACATGACAAATCCATATACCAACTTAAAGAAGTTTTACGAAGACATGGTTGAAAACATGGTGAAAAGTTTCACCCAAGGTCAAAGCGCATCATTACAAGAAAGTATCAACAACTATGCACAGATGATGTCCGATTATTTTGTTCCATATTTGCCCCATCCTGTTCAAAATGTGTATCAAGAGTCATTGAGAATGCAAAAAAAATTGTTTTCAAATGCAGATGATGCTAATCAGTCTATGTTAAAGATGACAAAAGAAATGCAGACTATTCTCTACAGAAGTATGATGGGAGACAAAGAAGCTTACTTTGACTATATGGATCTAGTGCTCAACAACACAAAAAAAGTAGCCGGTAAATGGATGCCTTTAATGGGTCTTGAAGGTGACAATCAATGGTCAGAAATTCAGAAAAAAAGCATGGACCAGTTAATGGCTTACACTAATCAATTAATGACTTTGAATGAACGAGTGACTAAAGTAGGACAAGATAGTCTTAAAGCGGTGATGGATCATTACCAAGATATGATGAAAAATGGTGCAAAGCCCGAGTCTTTTGAAGCTTTTTTCAAAACTTGGTGGGAGTTTAATGAAAAAGCCTACAAAGAGTTATTCAATTCAGAGGACTTTAATGATTTACTAAAGCAAATGACTGAGTTTGGCAACGAGTTTAAAGGAACTTACGAACAAATGGTAGAGCAACAGTTGCAAATGCAACCCTTTGCCACGAAAAAAGACATAGAAGAGCTAAAACAAATGATCAAAGATTTGAAAAAGTAATAGAGGGTGCCTGTCACCGCGGATATCACTCAACAAAGCAGGGTTGTCTTGACCCTGCTTTATTTTTGGTAAAATTTTAAATAATTGCATCTGAATTGCCAGATAGATTATACTACAATAGTGGTTCTATGAGGGTCTTAGTCAGAATAAAAAACGATCATTTGTAGTTACAATTGATGACATATGTAGTATGATGTTACTATTGATTAGCAGATTAAAACTTAGCATGATTTGAACAAGGAGAAAAAATGAAAATTAATAAAATATTAGCGCTTTTAGCCATTACACTTGCATCTATCATCTGGGGAATGAGCTTTATATCTAGAGAGGTCTTGGTATTAGTCATACATCCTGGTTCCCTGACGTGTATTCAATTTTTCTTCATTACAATTCTTTTGGTCTCTTATAATTTTTTAATTAGAAAAAAATTCACCATCAGCAAAAAGGACTTCGTTGGCCTATTTATAACTGGGATTATCGGTATTAGTTTATATGGTGTTCTAGTTAATTTTGGTATGCAAATAATAGATTCTTCTACTGCGTCCATACTTTTAGCTATTATACCAGTGATCTGTTTATTGGTAGATCGGTTTTTATTTCAAAGACCCTTAACAAAACTCAAAACGACATGTATATTAGGTTCTGTTGTCGGAGTGTATTTTGTTATCGGCTTAAATGAAACCGGAATAACAATCAATCTACTAGGTTATCTTTATCTTATTGTTGCCATGTTAGCTTGGGTTGCCTTTTGTTTTCTAGCTGACCAATATTATAAGAGATATTCTGTAGCTGAAATATTTATGGTTCAAGCACTAGGGGCTTTTGTCAGTTCCAGTTTTTTTCTGATTTTATACCCGGTTCAATTATCTGCATTATCTCAAGTGCAGTGGATACATTTACTTAACCTCATGTTATTGAACGCTGGTTTAAGTTATGCTTTTTATGTTGTGGCTATCAGAGAGCTTGGAGTCACAACGACAAATGTATTCAACAATATGGTTCCGGCTGTGACTGTTCTTATCAATTTAGTTTTTTACAACAGGTCAGTTCAAATGCATCAATTAGTGGGGATGCTAGTGATTATAGTTTCTGTTGTTCTTTTAAATATCACACGAGAATCTGATCAAATAAAACCCCAAGCTTTAATAAATGATAAAAAGAAATATAAAATAGCCAAGTAGAGATGACCACTCAAGGCATTAACCAACGAATGATTAATAAGGGGTGCCTGTCACCGCGGATATAACTTAACGAAGCAGGGTTGTCTTGTGAGTGATACATTAGCTGGCTTTGTGATTAAACCGGATAGCATTGACAGGACATAATTCAATCGTCTGCTTTAGGCGATGGGTATCAATTTCCAATTCAAAAGATTTAATATAAGCCTGAGAGCCATCCATGGCAAAGATTTCTTGATAATTTTTTGCACATAAGGTGCAGCCCATGCAAGCATTTTTATCCACTTTAAGTAATGGTTCTTGATTTGTATCCTGAATGATGTCCTCGTCCTTGATGAATTTAGTAGCAATCCATGAGAAAATAATGATCGCAATAATCGTTAAAATCCAACGGATAGCCATGAATTGAAAACCTAGAAACTTAAATTCATTAATAAGCATCGGGATTTTAATGACGGCCCAAGCGCTTAATATAATGATGATATTTCTAATAGAAGCCCCTTTTTTATGGAGCATGAGGCACATTGGGAAAGCGGCATAGATGGGCCCTGCGGAGACACTACCTAATACAAAAGAAAGCATGATTCCTTTATTTTTTGAATCTTTACCTAAATACTTTATGATTTTTTCTTTAGAGACCCAAAGATCTAATAAGGCAGTTAAAACAAAAATGACAGGCATAATCATCAACATCTCTTTAATATAATAACTGCTATTTTCAACTGAAGAGACCGCGACATCAAATCTTGTTAAAAACAGAAAAATATAAATGGATGTCAACAACACAATAAATGGATTTTTTTTAATCTTCATAACTAGATTCATAGCAATACCCCCATAACTAATGCAATACCAATAGCAAAAACAAAACTCAACCCATTTCTAACGAAAGTAAACTTCAAGCCAAACTCTTTTTTCTCGAGAGGAAAAGTAACAACGCCTACCATAGTTAAAGTTGTCAAGAAGGCGACGGTAGGGACTACATTAACACCGGCATTTATTAAAGTTCCAGCCAGTGGAAAAGCAATAAAGGCTGGAATCAAAGTGATTGTTCCAAAGGTAGCAGCAACAAGAGTGGCTAGAAAAGTCGATTGTTTCGCAACAAAGGCTGCGATTTCAGATGGTGGCAAAATGGTTAAGATAAGACCAATTAAGAAAATAATGGAAAGAATGGTGACAACCATGTTTTTGCCCATATTAAAAGCCATCTTCAGGGCTTTTTTTGTTTTTCTCTGATCTTTCAATACGGAAAAGAAAAGAAAAAAAGTCGTTCCTATCCAAATGCTTAAAGTGAAAATATCCATATAAACCTCCTAAGTTTAACAATATCAACAGTATAAAGAAAGATTAGATCTAAAAATAGACACTAATGTTTCTTTTTGATATAATTTCCATCAACAGGACACTTGGGACGATATGAGTTAAACGCCACCTGAATGTTAGGAATCCTCAGCTAAGGATCTTAGCACTGTGAGTTATCGGATAAATCGTTAAGAAAGGAAAAGAGGTCAACTACCCATCACCTAAAGGAAATGGGCTTGTAACTGCCCAGTAGTGCGAACGGCTCACGCCTCCTACCTTTAACCTCAATAAGCATTAATGCTTAAAGTGGCGTTACATCATAGGGT
>SKID01000339.1 GCA_007116605.1 Tissierellia bacterium | reverse complement strand
TCCATGTAGGACACCCTTAGCCATTCTTCCTTCAGGTACCATCAATGATTTTGCATCTTACTTTAATCTACCTAGCCAACCCCATAGTTTTGTTCAAATGATTAAACAAAGAAAGAAACAAAAAATAGATGTGGGTCAAGCTAATGGAAAATATTTTATTAATGTTTTGTCAGGGGGTGCCTTCACCCATATTGCCCATGAGATTCCTAGCGAAGCTAAGACTATTTTTGGTAAGTATGCTTATTATTTCCAAGCTGCGATCGAGGTGCCAAATCAAATTTATCGTTCACATCCCTTGGTACTTAAGTCTCATGATAAGCATTTATCATTAGATGCTTTAGTCTTTGTCGTTACTAATACCCCCAGTACCGGCGGTCTTAAAAAAATATCTCCTTTAGCCGAAGTTGATGATGGTTTGTTTGACGTCATGGTTATTGAATCTGCATCTCCTTTAGTACTACTAGAAATTTTTGCCTCTCTAAACAAGGGGGAACATGTTTATCATCCAAAAGTACATTACTTTAAAACCGACAACCTGCAAATTGAGTCAGATGAATCTATTGTCATTGATATTGATGGAGAATATGGCTTCCAAACTCCAGTTAAGTTGGATGTCTTCCATGGAGCTTTGGAAATTATTGTCCCTTAGGAAATGTGAAGCGACGATGGAATAAAATCAAACAGGGTAGCGCTACTCTTGACCAAAAAATTGCATTGATTAAACAAATTGAAAAGTGAGGTTTTTATGAATTCACACCGTGTTTTACAAACTCAAACCTGCTCAGAACCACAAGGTGAGTATGTGCTGTATTGGATGCAACGCAGCCAACGCATTCAGAACAATTACAGTTTGTCTCATGCAACCTACCTATCAAATCACCACCAAGTCCCTTTAGTTGTTTTTTTTGGAGTCACTGACTATTATCCCGATGCTAATTTACGCCATTATCATTTTATGCTGTCTGGTTTAAAAGAATTACAAACCCAATTTGCCTCACTCAATATTTCATTTGTTATTGGTCATGTCTCCCCTGAAAAAGGTTGTCTTCAATTAATGAAACATGCCATTGCCCTAGTCATGGATGCAGGATATACCTATATTGAACGCAAATGGAGACAATGGATTTATGACCATAACCCCCGTACTAATATGACAATTGCTGAAGTTGAAGGAGATGTAGTTGTCCCGATTAAAAGAGCTTATCCAAAAGCCTCTTATTCAGCACGGATCCTTCGCCCAAAAATAATGTCTCAAATGAAAAACTATTTAGATGAGACTTCTCCTATTGAGAAACAATCTGTTCCAAGTCCTATTCAATATGATATCAACTTTAAAATTATTGATGAGCCTATGGAATATTTGGACTTGTTAGATTTAGATCGTTCTGTCCAACCGTCAACGCGCTTTATTAGCGGTGAAAATGCTGCTCTTAATCAATTAAAGGCATTTTTAGATAAAAGTTTATCCCATTATTTGCTTCGCAACCATCCAGAACATGACTATTGTTCTTTTTTAAGTCCCTATCTACATTTTGGTCAAATCTCTCCTGTCACAGCTGTAAATGCTGTTTTAGAGAGACTAACACACCATGCAGAATTAGATGAAGCTGTCTCTTCATTCATTGAAGAGCTGGTAGTCAGAAGAGAACTGGCCTTTAATTATGTGTACTATATAGAAAACTACCATGACTTCCAAAAAATGACCGAACCTTGGGCTTATGACACCATGGATATTCATGTTGCAGACCAGAGAGACTATTTGTATTCATTAGAAGATTTTGAAACTTATAACACTCACGATCCCTACTGGAATGCTGCTATGAAAGAAATGGTAACCACTGGATTTATGCATACCTACATGCGAATGTACTGGTGCAAGAAAATCATTGAATGGTCTATCGATTACCGAACGGCCTATGAAACCGCCCTCTACCTGAACAATAAATACTTTCTAGATGGCAGAGATCCCAATAGTTATGCAGGTGTGGCTTGGTGTTTTGGTAAGCACGACCGCCCATGGACTGAACGTCCTGTTTTTGGTAAGTTACGCTACATGAATGCTAATGGCTTGAAAAGAAAGTTTGACATTGATACCTACGTGAATCGCCACATTAACTCTTAAGGAGACTCTTTTGCTATGAAAATTACCATTCTATCTGTGGGTAAAATAAAAGAAAAATATTATAATGATGCTATTGACGAATATGTAAAACGTCTGTCTTCCTATTGTCAATTAGAAACCATCACTTTAGCTGATGAAAAAGCGCCTGAAAACCTCAGCAAAAAAGAAGAAGCTATCGTGAAACAAAAAGAAGGTGAAAAAATACTCTCAAAGCTGAATACTGCATCTTATTTAATTGCTTTGGATATTAAGGGAAAACAGTTGACTAGTGAAGCCCTCGCCGATAAAATCGAAAACCTCAGGGTTTATGGTACTAGCCATATCACATTTGTCATCGGTGGATCCCTAGGATTATCAGATGAGATCATCAACAAAGCTGATATGAAATTGTCTTTTTCAAAAATGACATTTCCCCATCAATTGTTCAAAGTCATATTACTAGAACAGATTTATAGAACCTTTAGAATCATCAAAGGGGAACCCTACCATAAGTGACTCGAAAACTATTTTTGAGAGCTTTGATTCTACTCTATGAAACAACTTATGACAATATTGACATTGAAATCGTTAACATTTTAAAAATATCTAAAAGTTAAAAAAATTTATTATTTAAATCTGTAGGTTATAATTGACAAATCTATCAAATAGGTTAATAATAGGTATACTGTAGCAACCTGACCTATTCATTAATAAGTAGACTGTGGTCAGTGAAAATAACGCATTACTCCTGAGGCATACATTACTAAGTCCTTGGATAACTTTTTCTAAAGGTTCTGATGACATTAGAAACGTCACCCAACTTAATCATTCTTATGATTATTGGTCTACTTAAATTAACAGAATTCATGAAATCATAGGACAATTGATACGCCCCTGAATCTAAGGACCATTATCCACCCACTCTACAGAACTTATCTCCACCTTAAAAGTTGGAGACGAATCGCTGTGAGTCATGAGATAAAAAAGTATAAAGGATCGGTTATTATGCAACCTACAAAAAAAATTAAAAGCAATCACATCATTCTTTTCCTAGGACTTTTTGGATTTTGGCTTATTATATCCTCTAGTTTCCATTGGTTTTCCCTTTTTTTAGGTTTAATTTCTTCTGCTTTAATCACTTGGTATAATAAGGACTTTTTATCAAAACAAGATATGGCTGGATGGTTGACCCCAAACAAACTGGGTCTGTGGATTCGCTGTATCTTTTATTTGTTAAGAGATATTATTGTTGCCAATATCCAAGTGGCAAAAATCGTTTTGAGTCCTGATTTACCCATCGCGCCAGAAATGTTATGGATTCCAGCTAAATCTGATTCTGATTTTTATAAGGTCATGTACGGGAATGCCATTACATTAACTCCAGGAACCTTGACTGTTGACTTAACTGAAGATCAATACTTAATACACGCACTGACTCACCAAGCTGCATTAGATTTGACAAATAGCACTGTTGAAAAGTTATTATTGGAAATAGAAGGAGTAGCCCATGATTGAAATAGCAATGATACTGATGACAGTTTTTTTAGGACTTTTATTTTTCTTCTGTTTATATCGGGCTTATGTTGGTCCTACATCCGCTGATCGTGTTGTTGGAATTAATATGATGGCTACAAAAGTCACCATACTCATCATTTTGATTTCTTTTATCACTGAACAAACGGCTTTTATTGATGTCGCCTTGGTGTATGCCATGACTGGTTTTATTGCAACTATTTGCGTATCAAAATATATTGAAAAGAGAAACCTATTCTAGTGGAGGCATAACAATGTTCAAAGACATTTTAATTCTAATCTTATTGATGGGAAGTGGCTTCTTTTTCTTAGTTGGCACCATTGGTCTTATCCGAATGCCCGATGCCTTTTGTCGAATGCATGCCACCACTAAAAGTGATACTTTAGGAGCCGGACTAGCTTTAGTTGCAATGGCACTATATAAAGGATTGCATCCTGCCACTTTAAAACTATTTGTGATTTTAGTCTTTATCTGGATGACAACACCAACAGCTGCTCATATTATGGCAAAGGCAGCCTATTATTATGAAAAAAGGCAACAGGTGAAATGATATGCAAATTTTAAATGTTATTCTCATTATTTTTTTAATTGCTTGCGCTTTAGCGGTAGAAAGAACAAAAGACCTTATCGGTGCGGTCATTATTTTTGCTTCTTACAGTTTAGTCATGGCAATCATATGGCTATTACTCAGAGCCCCTGATATCGCTATGACTGAAGCTGCCATTGGCGCTGGTGTGACAACTATTTTATTTATCGGAGTGATTAGTCGAACACGGAGGATGGAAAAATGAAAAAATCGTTTGTGGTTTTTGTTTTGGGCGGTTTATTAATGGTGTTACTCTCAAGTATTCCCGAAATGCCTCCAATGGGTAATGTTAATAACCCTTCATTTAACCAAGTGTCCGAATACTATATTTCCCAAGCCATTGCGGATACCAATACCCCTAATGTGATTGCTTCTATTATTACTGATTATAGGGCTTTTGATACTTTAGGAGAAACAACCGTTTTGTTTACATCTATTACAGCGGTAATTTCTGTCTTAAGTGGTAAAAAAATGACTTCAATAATGAAAAGAGAGGATTCTAATGAATGATCTGATTGTTAAGACCGTTACAAAGCTAATCATGCCATTCATTCAGCTATATGGAATTTATGTGATTCTCCATGGTCATTTGTCACCTGGAGGCGCATTTGCTGGCGGAGCTATTATGGGAGCTAGTTATATCCTATACACCTTGGCTTTTGGTATCCATGAAGGTCATAAAAAAGCGCCTCATGAAATCACTTCTAAAATAGAAAGTGGTGGCATCCTGTTTTTTATCGGTCTCGGACTTGTAGGTATTGTCAGTGGTGGCTTTTTTTTAGAAAACTTAAGTGCTGGCTTTCCTCCAGGTGTAGTGGGAACCCTACTTAGTGGAGGACTGATTCCTCTTGCAACTTTTGCCATCGGCATGAAAGTCGCAAGTACCATTGTCACCTTGTTTCATCGTACTATCGAGGAGGAGATGTATGATTAATTGGAATATGATACTCGATAATATTAACTACATTGGTGCTTTTACTTTGTTTGTCATTGGATTATACACCGTTTTAACTCATTCAAACTTATTAAAGCGAGTGATTGGTGTCAATATTATGGAAACCTCCATTTTCCTTTTTTTTGTATCTATTGGATACGCAAAAGGAGCTGCTGCGCCCATTATTGATATGGCAAACGAAAGCATTACTTACGTCAATCCTTTGCCTTCAGCCATGATTCTTACGGGCATTGTCGTAGCTGTAAGCATTACCGCTTACGCATTAAGTATCATTATCCGCATCCATGAGTTATATGGCACAATTGAAATGGATGAAATCTTTCAAATGGATGGTATTGAACATGATTAGTTTTCACTTTCCAGTTTTCATATTAATCATCTTATTAATTGGATCAGTCCTCATTCCTTTAAGAAAAGGTCATTATACGAATATGTTTCAAACAGAAATGGCTGTTGCTTTTGTTATAAGTTGGATTTTGTCATTAATTCTATTTATTGAAGTCTATCTTTACGGCTCTTATGTTTACACATTTGGTCAATGGAATGAACTTATTGGTATCCAGTTTCTCATTGATGACTTTTCTGCATTAATGACACTGGTTGTTTTGACCGTTGCTGGCTTAATCATGGTGTATTCTTTAAAAGATATCACTCGAGAAATCTACGAACAACAGTATTACAATTATTATGCTCTAATCTTTCTTCTTGTATTCTCCATGATTGGTATGATTATGAGCAATGATTTGTTTAATGTATATGTTTTTATGGAAATATTATCATTAACATCTTGTGCTCTTATATCTATTAAACGGACTAAACAAAATTTATTGGCTAGCTTCAAGTATTTGATGTTGAGCACTATTGGCTCTGTGTCTATTTTAATGGGTATTGCTTTAATCTATATGGTTACTGGAAATCTTAATATGCATGCTGTCAATGCTGTGATGACAACTGCTTGGGAGCTCTTCCCTAGAAATATATTAATAAGCCTTGGCTTTATTCTGACAGGTTTAGGCATTAAAGCTGCTATCTTTCCATTACATATTTGGCTCCCTGATGCATATTCTTCTGCGCCCACTCCTTCCAGTGCTTTATTAGGTGGTTTGGTAGGCAAAGTTTATGTCTTTTTAATGGCTAAAATATTATTTCGCGTCATTGGACAAGATATTATAACCAGCATAGGTATCCATGAGTTTTTAACTTACTTTGCATCAATTAGCATGATTATGGGGTCGATCTTTGCAATAGGTCAGAGTGATATCAAACGAGTTTTGGCTTATTCTAGTGTTGGTCAAGTAGGTTATATTTTTCTGGGTATGGGTCTGGCTACCGAATTAGGTTTAACTGCTAGCCTTTACCATGTTATCGCACATGCCCTGATGAAAGCCCTCTTGTTTTTAAGCGTGGGTGCCATTATTTATCAAACAGGCAATCGAAACGTAAAGTCATTAGATGGTATTGGTTATGAAATGCCTATCACCATGGTTGCTTTCTCTGTAGGAGCACTTGGAATGATTGGCATACCTGGTTTTAATGGTTTTATGAGCAAGTGGTATTTGAGCCTTGCTGTGTTAGACGCTGGTAAACCTTTGTTTTTAATGGTCATTTTA
>SKID01000224.1 GCA_007116605.1 Tissierellia bacterium | reverse complement strand
CAGCAGATAATTTTGAGTTATTAACAGGACCTTATAAAGGTGAAAAAGTAGTGGTAGATGGTCCAGAATATGAGAATGCAGCTGGGCTAGGATCTAATTGTGGTATCTTTGATCCGCAAGTTATTTTAGAGCTTAATTTTTATGCGGATACTTATGGAATTGATACCATATCATACGGCACTCTGACAGCATTTGTAATGGAATGTTATGAACGAGGGATTATTGATCAAGAAGTGACCGGTGGATTAGATTTAAGGTTTGGCAATGGACAAGCTAGCTTAGAATTAATGCACCAAATGTCACGAGGAGAAGGATTTGGCAAGATAGCTGGACTAGGTGTACATCGAATGAAAAAGATATTTGTAGAGGAGTATGGTGCTGACAAAGACTTTTTACAAGACATTGGCGCAGAGCAAAAAGGATTAGAGTATTCAGAGTATTTGTCTAAAGAATCATTAGCTCAACAGGGAGGTTATGGACTGACAAATAAAGGACCCCAGCATGATGAAGCATGGTTGATATTTATGGATATGGTTAATAATCAAATTCCAACTTTTGAAGATAAAGCAGAGGCATTACATTATTTTCCTATGTTTAGGACTTGGTTTGGACTGATGGGTTTGTGTAAATTGCCATGGAATGACATTGTGCCTCCTAATAACTCAGAGACAGAAGAACCAGCTAAGATTCAAGAACATGTTGAGAACTATCACAAGCTATATTATGGTGTCACAGGAGAAAAAATTGATTCTAAAACGATGATTTTACAATCAGAGAGAGTGTATAATTTCCAAAGAATATTTAATATTCGAATGGGTAAAGGACTAAGAATTAATGACAAGACACCTTATAGAACCATGGGACCGGTGACAAAAGAAGAATATGTGTCAAGAGAATCAATGTACGACAAACAGTTAAAAGAATTAGGTTTTGATATAGAACATTTAACCGTTGAAGAAAAGATTAAAACATTAAGAGTCCATCGAGAAGACCAATATGAACAGTTGACGGATGCAGTGTATAAAAGAAGAGGTTGGAATAAAAATGGGGTGCCGACTATAGAGCATTTGCAAGCTATTGGCATGGATTTGCCTGAGTTAATTGAGGTAGTAACACCGTTTTTGGAAAGTTGAAATATAGCAAGAAAAATTGTATGATGGTAGAGAGTTAGTCTCTACCATTTGCTTTAAAAAAATACGGGGCTGCTCCTAGTAAGTCAGACAATAATGTCTTTCGGAGGAAGTATGATTTTAGTGAACAATCGCAAATATGAAACTTTTAAAGAGGGGATGACAATTCAAGAGGTTATGGATGAGATGGGATACACTTATCCTAGAATTGTAGTCAAAGTTAACGGTAAACTCATTCGAAAAAAAGACTACACCACAACAACATTAAAAAAAGGTGATGATGTAAAAATGCATCATTTATTAGCAGGTGGATGATCCACAAGACTCTTGGATTCAGATGGCTTTTCTAGCGCTACCTGAATGTTAGAGACTGTCATTTAGGGATGCTACAGTACTTATTTTCTATTTGTAGAAGTGAGAGTCTTAGTACAGTGAGTTATGGGATAAGATTAATAAGATAATTTAAGGTCAATAATTGAAACAAACATTTTGAAAGGGAGAAATCTATGAAAAATGAACCTGTTAAAAGCTATAAAAAAAACAGTGAAGAACGAAAGCAACTGATGAAAACCATTAGTCAAATGAAAAACAATCCAGTGGACATCCCTTTAATTATTGGGGGTAAAGAAATCAGAACAGGGAGAACAGTAAAAATAACAGCTCCTCATAATCATCAACTCTACCTGGGAGAGTATCATATTGCAGGGGAACACGAAATTCAATTAGCTATCCAGGCAGCACAAGAGGCAAAAAAATCTTGGGAAAGTTTGTCTTTTGATGATAGAGCCAAAATCTTTCTTAAAGCGGCTGATTTATTAGCTGGTGAATGGAGAAGTCTTTTAAACGCTACAACCATGTTAGGTCAAAGCAAAACAATTCATCAAGCAGAAATAGATGCGGCTTGTGAGCTTATTGATTTTTTTAGATTTAATATATCTTTTTATGATGAACTCTACCGTGAACAACCTCTTTCAACCACTGATGAAATTAATAAAATGGAGTATCGCCCTTTAGAGGGTTTTGTACTTGCTATTTCACCTTTTAACTTTACATCTATTGGAGGAAACCTTGCAACAGCACCAGCGATGGCAGGCAATACTGTTTTATGGAAACCTGCAGGAAATGCAGTATATTCTAACTTTCAAATTATGAGATTATTAGAAGCTGCAGGGATGCCACCTGGTGTGATTAATTTTATTCCAAGTCGTGGTAAAGATATAAATAAATGGGTGATTCAGCATTCTGAATTGTCAGGGATTCACTTTACTGGATCTTCAAAAACATTTGAAACAATATGGAAATCTGTTTCAACTCATTTAAATCACTACAAAAACTACCCTAGAATCGTAGGTGAAACTGGTGGAAAAGATTTTATATTTGCACATTCAAGTGCGGATATTGAAGCACTCAATACAGCTATTATTAGAGGAGCCTTTGAATATCAAGGTCAAAAGTGTTCTGCTGCTTCAAGAGCCTATATCCCAAAAAGTTGTTGGGAGGAATTAAAAAAAATGTTACAAAGAGATATACATCAAATCAAGGCAGGTGATGTTGAAGTTTTTTCTAATTTTATGGGTGCAGTCATTGATGGGGAGGCTTATCAAAGAATCACGAGTTATATCAATTATGCTCATGAATCAGAGGATACAACTTTCTTATGTGGCGGGAATTACTCAGATATAGAAGGTTATTTTATTGATCCTGCTATTGTGATTACAACAGATCCAACATCTAAGTTGATGGAAGAAGAAATTTTTGGTCCTGTAATGACTATTTTTGTCTATGACGATGATGCCTATTATGACACATTAGCGCTCTGTAATTCAATTTCACCTTATGCACTCACGGGTGCTGTGTTTGCTAATGATGAAAATGCGATACAAGAAATGCTTTCTGCCCTATATTATAGTGCAGGAAACATTTATATTAATGACAAACCTACAGGGGCTGTTGTTGGGCAGCAACCTTTTGGTGGCTCTAGAAAGTCAGGAACAAACGATAAAGCAGGCAGTAAGTTAAATTTAACAAGATGGGTCAATGCAAGAAATGTCAAACGAAATCTCAATCCACCGAAAAATTTCATGTATCCCTTTATGGAAGATTAAGATAATACTACAAAAACTGTTATTTAGAAAGTTGATATATTTTTAAAATCATTGTATGATGGTAGAGAGCTTTTCTCTACCATTTAGCTTTGGTATAGGCACTACCTAAACACTAAAGTAGGCTAGTTAAGAAAATATAGATTGCTAATACGCTAACTTTTCAATGATTGTAATCTTTAATATTTTAATGTGTTTACAGGAAATGATGATAAGGCAGGAGGAGTAGATGAACCAATATTACTTTGATAAATTAATAAAAACCTTAGAGCTTAATGATTTAGACGGTATATTAGTGGTACCATCAGAAGAGTTAAGGTTTCTATTTGGATTTTCCCCATCTCTTTGTGAAAGATTTCAGGGTATGTTTGTCTTGAAAAGTGGGGAGTATTTTTATGTTTGTAATGAACTGACAAAAGATGAAGTCAATGAGTACCTAGATTTATCTAATATCTATGCATGGCATGATAACGAAGGATGGTTGCCTCAGATGGAGCAAGTTGCACTAAAGTATGATTTAATGCATAAACGTATTGGTGTGAATTCTTCTGCCCGTGCTTTTAATATCTTAGATTTAGAGCAAAAACTAAGTATAAGGTTTGTAAATGGAAGAGAAGTCTTAGAGTCGATTAGACTCATTAAAAATAATCAAGAGATAGAATTATTAAAAGAAGCAGCAAAGCGTACTGACCATGTAATGGCACAGAGCATCCAATGGATTAAACCTGGAATGACAGAGGGTCAAATTGATGAGTTTATTCGTAAGGAATTTGAAAAACAAAAAATGACGGTTGATTTTGCCATAGTGGCATCAGGACCTAACTCTGCTTTACCTCACTATTCAGGAAAAGACCGAATGATTCAAAATCAGGATGTGGTTCTTATTGATATTGGCGGCAAGTATCAAGGGCTTTCTTCGGACATTACAAGAACTATCTTTGTTGGAAAAGCCTCAGAAAAGCAAATACTCGCCTATCAAGCCGTTTTAGAAGCTACCTTAGCAGGCATTGAAGCTGCTAAAAAAGGTGTCGCTGCAAAGAACATTGATTTTGCAGCAAGAGAAAGAATAGAAAACCATGGTTATGGTGCTTATTTTACCACGCGTTTAGGTCATGGAATTGGTTATTCTGGACATGAAGGTCCTTACATCAATGGTACAAATTCTTTGATTATCGACAATGGAATGGCTTTTAGTATTGAGCCTGGGATATATATTAAAGGTCAGTTTGGTATTCGTATTGAAGACATTGTAGTAGTTGAAGAAGGTCAAGGTGTTCCCATAAATCATATCACTAAAGATATGATCATTATTTAGGAGGCAGAGTGATATGGTAAAATACATCATTAAAGAATGGATTATACCCATTATTATAGCTTTTGTTATTGTTTTTATGTTAAATCGATTTGTTTTTATTTTAGTGACAGTACCAACAGGGTCCATGGAAAACACCATTATGCCGGGAGATCGTCTTTATGTTAGCAAGATTTTTAATGCTGAACAATTAGAAGTTGGCGATGTGGTTGTTTTTAAGTCTGATGAACTCGAAAAAATACTAGTCAAACGGTTAATGGGTATGCCAGGTGATGAAGTGTATATTGATGAATCAGGCAAATTCTTTATTAATGGTACTTATTTAGAAGAACCTTATGCAAAAATTGGTGGACAAACAGCCCAATTGTTTAATGTGCCGGAAGGGAAATATTTTTTTGTTGGAGATAACCGCACTGGTTCTCATGATGGTAGGAGTTGGAATAATCCGTTTATCGAAGAGGATCAACTCATAGGCATTGCCCTATTTCGTTTTTTTCCTTTTAATAGAATTGGCAAAATATATTAAGGAGGATGTGAATGAAAGATTATACAGTGATTAAAAATTTCGAAAAAATTTCTAAAATACCAAGATGTTCAAAGAAAGAAAAGCAAATCAGTGACTATTTAAAAGCATGGGCAATAGATCGAAACTTAAAAGTGATTCAAGATGAGTACTTAAATATTTTAATCTACAAAGGGGCTTCTGAAGGCATGGAAGAAAAGCCTATAGTTATTTTACAAGGTCACATGGATATGGTTTGTGAAAAAAACAAAGGAACTGTACATGATTTTGATAAAGATCCCATTGAGTTGGTTTATAAGGGGGATCAATTATATGCCAACCAAACCACCCTTGGAGCAGACAATGGCATTGCAGTAGCCATGATGATGTCAATATTAGAGGATGATTCATTAGTGCATCCCCCACTAGAAATTGTAATCACATCTGATGAGGAGTCTGGAATGACAGGAGCTGCTAATGTGGATCCCTCTTTACTAAAAGGGAAGATGATGATCAATTTAGATAGTGAGGATGAGGGTGTGTTAACAGCTGGTTGTGCAGGTGGTGGGAGAGTTGTCTATTCAAAATCATTGATATGTGAAGAAAAAACAATGACACAAAAAATGACACTATCTGTTAAAGGTTTAAAAGGTGGACATTCAGGCGTAGAAATTCACCTTGATAGAGGTAATGGCATCAAGATATTAGGAAGAGTATTAAATGAAATCCTTGAGTATATTGAGGTTTCATCCATCGAAGGTGGCTCTGCTGACAATGCGATTCCAAGAGAAGCTTATGTTGATTTTTATACCAATGAACCAGAAATCATAAAAGAAAAGATAAATACATTACAAGATTTGCTTTCTAAGGAATATGCCTTTACAGATGCCGGAATTACGTTACTACTAAACGATGAAGAATCACAAGAAGATAAAGTGATTTCCAAGAAGCAAATACATGAGTTATTGGACTTATTAATGCTAGTTCCTTATGGACCACTTAAACAAAACCCTGAAATAGCTTTGGTTATCTTGTCAAATAATCCAGGTGTTTTAAAAATTCAACAAGGGTCTCTTAAGTTGATTTGTGCTCCAAGAAGTTCAATCCAATCGGCATTAGATTACTTGATGAAGATGATGGAACGTATAGGAATGCTGACAAATTTTCAAGTAGAAAAGAAAGGTTTTTATCCAGGTTGGGAGTTTGCTAAAGAGTCTTATCTAAGAACTTTGTGTAATCAAGTCTATGAGAAAAAATACTATCAGCCACTAGTTATTGAAGCCATACATGCAGGACTAGAATGTGGATTTTTTGCTAGCAAAATACCAGGCTTAGATGCAGTTTCCATTGGTCCTAGCATGGAAGATATTCACACACCAAATGAAAATATCAATTTACCATCAGTTAAGAGAACGTATGAATATTTAATAGATGTTTTAGCAGCAATTGAGTAAATGGCATAATATAAGATTCGTCGATTCATTAGAAAGATAACATGCAGTGGTCTTTTCTAATCAGCAGGTTTATTGGATTGGATAGCATGAGAAATGCAACGAAAGCCTTAATAACCCATATCTATGGCTTGCTTCAGTGCATATGATCAAGTGATCAAATAGAGTAACAGGGATGGATGTCATTAGATAAGAATATATTCGTTAGTTAAAATAATTTAGTCGTATCAAAGGTTAGCGATTTTGTTAAAAAATTTAAACGTACCACTATTAAACGAGAAATAGCAGTTTTAGGGACTTAATATTTAGAAATCAT
>SKID01000228.1 GCA_007116605.1 Tissierellia bacterium | reverse complement strand
AGATATACGAAAAATGATCTTTATGAAAGTTCAATCTTTGTCTCCTGGAGAGTTTGATCAAATTGGGACATCATCTTTAATTACAAGATCGACGAATGATGTGAATCAAGTTCAAAATGTGGTCATCATGGGTTTACGTATGATGGTCCGTGCCCCCTTAATGGCAGTGGGAGGTATTTTGCTGGCGGTGTCAAAAAATCCTGAGCTGTCATTAGTGCTTTTGGTGGTGGTTGTTTTGTTAGCAGTGGTGATTGGATTAATTGCTAGCTTTGCAATGCCGTTATTCAAACTGATGCAAAAAAAGGTAGACAACTTAAATCGAGTTTTAAGAGAAACTTTAATGGGCGTTAGAGTGATAAGAGCATTTAATCGCACAGAATATGAACGTCTTAAGTTTGAGTCAGCAAACCAAGATTTAGTGGATACGGCATTAAAAGTAAACTATATCATGGTGATGGTCATGCCAATTATTATGTTATTGCTAAACTTCACAAATATTGCCCTGATATGGTTTGGCGCTTCAAGAATTGACGCAGGTGTTTTTCTCATTGGTGATTTAATGGCATTTATACAGTATGCTATGCAAATACTGTTTTCAGTGATTATGATGACCGTTGTTTTGATTATGTATCCTAGAGCAGTGGCCTCTGCCCAAAGAATTAACGAAGTCATGGATATTGAAACAGCGATCAAAGATTCTGAAGCCCTTCAAAAGATCAATGATATTAAAAAAATCGAATTTGACAATGTATCTTTTCGATATGAAGGCGCTGAAGAGTATGCACTAAGAAACATTAGTTTTTCTGCACAAAAAGGTGAAACAATTGGTATTATAGGAAGCACAGGATCAGGCAAATCCACAATGGTCAATTTAATTCCCCGATTTTTTGATCCAGATGAGGGTATAATTCTAGTTAATGATATCAATTTAAAACATATTCCATTAAAACAATTAAGAGAAAAAATAGGGTTAGTGCCCCAAAAATCAGTCTTGTTTTCAGGTACAATCCATGAGAATATTTCCTTTGGTCATGAAGACATGGTATTTGAGAATGTTGAAAAGGCTGCAAAAATAGCACAAGCAGATGAGTTTGTGAGCAAAATGCCTAAGAGTTATAAAAGTGATGTTTCCCAAGGGGGAACCAATCTTTCAGGTGGGCAAAAGCAACGTTTATCTATTGCCAGAGCCATTGTGTCTCCAAAAGATATTTATGTTTTTGATGATAGTTTTTCTGCCCTAGACTTTAAGACAGATCAAGCTTTAAGGAAAGCTTTAAAGTCAAATGTTAAAGAAAGTATCATACTACTGGTTTCCCAAAGGGTGAGTACTATACTAGAGGCTGACAGAATCATCGTTCTAGACAAAGGTGTAATTGTGGGAAATGAGACACATGAAGTCTTACTAAAAGAATGTCCAACATATCAACAAATTGTTGCCTCACAAATAACAGAGGAGGTTTCGGCATGAATCAGAAATCACAATCTCCTAAAAATACATCAGGAAATATTCATAGACGAGGTCCAGCAGCTATAGGTGTACCTGCTGAGAAAGCTAAAGATTTTAAAGGCACATTGAGAAGATTAATTGTGTATCTATCGCCCTATAAAATTGCGATTGTTTTTTCCTTTGTTTTAGCCATTATTGGCACCTTGTTTGGTGTTGTTGCACCTAGAATTTTAGGAAGAGCAACAGATAGCATTTACCTCGTTGTGATGGAAAGAATACAAGGTAATAACATCCCTATGGATTATGGTTATTTACAAGAAATACTGATAATGCTTGCTGGTGTTTATTTGATAAATGCTGTCATGACATATTTAATGCAAAGAATTATGGTGAGTATTTCTCAAAAAACGGTTTATGGGCTGAGGGAGCAGGTTAATGATAAGCTCACCAAACTGCCATTAAAATATTTCGACAATCATAGTCATGGCGAGATTCTTAGTCGCGTCACAAATGACATTGACAATGTAAGTAACACATTGCAGCAGAGCCTAAATCAGATGTTAACATCGGTGGTGAGTTTGATTGGTATTTTTATTATGATGTTACGTATAAACTTATTATTAACACTGGTGACACTGATTACATTGCCTTTAAGTATTTTAATCACAAAAAATATTGCAAAACAGTCACAAAAACAATTTAAAGCACAACAAAAATCCTTAGGAGAACTCAATGGTCATATTGAGGAAATGTTTACTGGTCATAGAATTGTTAAAGCTTATAATTATGAGGATAAGTCTCAATCTAAGTTCGATTCATTTAATGAGGAGTTATACGATTCAAGTTCAAAGGCACAATTTATCTCAGGTATGATTATGCCATTAATGACTTTTGTTGGTAATGTTGGATATGTGATAGTGGCCGCTTTAGGGAGTATTTTTGTGACACGACAAGTATTATCATTAGGTGATATTCAAGCTTTTATACAATATACGAGAAACTTTAGTCAACCCATTGTTCAAATTGCTAATATTGCTAATATTATACAGTCGACCATCGCTTCTGCTGAAAGAGTATTTGAAATATTAGATGAAGAAGAAGAATGGGATCAACCATCTACTTGTAGTGGCAAAGTCGTACAAGGACAAGTTCAATTTAATAAAGTAAAATTTTATTATGAAGAAAACAGACCATTGATTGAAAATTTAGATATCCGTGTGAAAGGAGGACAAACCGTTGCAATTGTAGGACCTACTGGAGCAGGTAAAACCACATTGGTTAATTTGTTAATGCGTTTTTATGACATCATAGAGGGGAGCATCTATATTGATGATTGTGATGTCCATCAGCTTTCAAGGGGAGATGTGCGGAGCATGTTTGGTATGGTACTCCAAGATACTTGGTTATTTAAAGGAACTCTTTTAGATAATATCGCATATGGTAAAGAAAATGCTGCTGAGTATGAAGTGATTGAAGCTTCTAAGAATGCTTATGCAGACGATTTTATAAGGAGATTACCAGAAGGCTACCAGACAGAATTAAATGAAGAAGCGGACAACATTTCACAAGGGCAAAAACAGCTCATTACTATTGCTAGAGCATTGTTAGCAGATCCACAAATACTGATACTTGATGAAGCAACAAGTTCAGTAGATACTTTAACAGAAAAACTCATTCAAAAAGCCACCCAAAAATTGATGAAAGGAAGAACAAGTTTTGTTATTGCCCATCGTTTATCAACCATCGTTGATGCAGATTTAATTTTGGTGATGAATGAAGGTCAAATTATTGAACAAGGAACACATCAACAACTGCTTAAGAAGCAAGGCTTCTACTATGACTTATACAATAGTCAATTTGCCATGGGTATCGTCAGCTAGTTTAAAAATAGAAGTATTATTGTCACTAAATATCATGACGTATCAAAGATATTATGATAAAATGAATAATATAATTTAACAGATAAAAACAAGCACCAAAAGGAGTCCTTTGGTTATGACAGTGTCATTAATAAGATGTGAAACATATGATTTACAGCTAGTCAAACAAGCTATTCTTCAGGCATTATCTCCTTTAGGAGGGATGGAAGCCTTTGTTAATCCTGGGGAAAAGGTGTTGTTAAAAGCAAATTTGCTAATGAAAAAAAACCCTGAAGAAGCGACAACAACCCATCCCATATTTGTTCAAGCGGTTGCAGAAATATTGATGGATATGGGGGCAATTGTAATGATTGGGGATAGCCCGGGAGGTCCCTTTACTGAATCTTTTTTAAGAGGTATTTATCGGTCCACAGGAATGGAACAGGTTAGACAAATCACAGGGTGTTCTTTGAACAAAAACACAAATTCATTTACAGTAGAGGGGAAAAAGTCCAAATTACTCAATAAAATTGTTTTGACAGATATGCTAAATGATGTGGACAAGGTTATCAATTTACCTAAAATGAAAACCCATGCCTTTGCAACTTACACGGGGGCAGTGAAAAATTTATTCGGTCTGGTTCCTGGAACCATTAAAGCGGAATATCATGTTCGAATGCCAGACATGAATGATTTTGCAGAGGCACTTATTGATATTTGTGAAGAAGTTAAACCTTGTTTACATATTATGGATGGCATTGTAGCTATGGAAGGACCTGGTCCTTCATCTGGTGAACCTAAAGAGATGCATTTGATCATGGTATCATCAGACCCTTACGAAATGGATGCGGTTGCTTGTGCAGTCATGAACTTAGACATACAACAAGTACCTACATTGAGGAAAGCTGCAGAAAGAGGGTTAGGACCTGAATCTTTAGATCAATTGATGATAGTGGGTGAACCCTATACTGCGTTTAAGAAAGAAAATTATCATCATGCACCTTCCACAAGTGGAAGATTTAGGAAAATCCCCAAGCCTTTATTGAAGCTATTAGTTAATACACTAAAGTCAAGACCGATTATCCATGACGATAAATGTATTCAATGTGGTGATTGTGCTCGAAGTTGTCCTCCAAAAGTGATCGATATGATTGAAAAGAAACCTGTCATTAACTATAAAAAATGTATCAGCTGTTTTTGCTGTCAAGAGCTTTGTCCCGTAAAAGCAATTACGATTAAAAAATCATGGCTAGCAAAACTAATTTTTCGTTAAAAGGAGTGATAAAATGAATAAAGATTTTGTTGTTTTTGATCAAGAATTATGTATTGGGTGCTCTAAATGTGTCTATGATTGTTTACCTCGAGTAATAGAATTGGTCGATGGTAAAGCACAGTTTAAGTACAAAGAGAGATGTATGAAATGTGGTCACTGTGGTGCTATTTGTCCTGTAGATGCAGTAGAATATCATGATGATACCTATGAGGTGCTCATCATTGACTACGACAAAGACACTTATCATATAGAGCCAGATAGACTTGAGGCCTTTATTAGGATGAAGCGCAGTTGTCGTCAGTATTTGACTAAACCAGTTGAAGACCTTAAGTTAGACAAGATTATTAATATGGGACAGATATCCCCTACTGGAGGCAATCGACAACCTCTTAACTTTGTCGTGGTGAAGTCAGAGGAAAAATTAGAAGATTTGCGAAAGATAACAATGGAGACTTTAGGCGACATAGGTAAGACCATGGAAGGAAGATATGCAGATGTCTTCCAAAATATGAAGCAGCTTTATGAAGAGACAGGATATGATCGGTTATTTTATAAAGCACCTGTTCTTGTGGTTATACATGGAGACCCACAGCAATCACCATCCTATATGGTGGATGGAGGTATTGCAGCTGGTCAAATGACTTTAGTTGCAGAATCCTTAGGTTTAGGATCTTGTTATATTGGGTTTTTAAAAACTGCGGTGGAACACAATGACAAAATCAAGGAATTTTTGAAAATACCGTCACATCATCATGTGATTACTAATCTGATTTTAGGATATCCTGATGTGAGCTATTACAGAGGAGTTCCTAGGTTAAAAAATACCATACAATATCTATAAACTAGGAGGGGTAAGAGTGAAAGCTTATTTAAAATCACAAAAAATAATTGTTTTAATTACTTTTTTACTGATGGTAGGGTTCAATGGATTGGCAAACACAATTCCTATTAATGGAGTGACAACAGGTGCTGTGTCAGATAAGTACCGAAATCTTTTTGCACCAGACCCAATAACCTTTATTATATGGGGTCTAATATATTCATTACTCTTAATTTATACGATTTATCAAATCATTGCTATAAAAAATCATGGTGGTAGTGAAAACAAAGAACTACTTAAAAAAATTAATATTTGGTTTATTGTCTCTTCTTTAGCCAATGCCATTTGGATTGTTGCATGGCATTATGAACTCATATTGTTTTCATTAATTTTAATCATCATTGTAATAGTTTCTTTAATCATGATTAATTGGCTATTGAGAAAACAACCCTTAGATTTAAAAGAAAAAATCATGGTAAAACTGCCGTTTAGTGTTTACTTTGGATGGATGACTGTTGCTACAGTAGCTAATGTAACAACCTTTTTAGTTTCCATTGGGTGGAGTGGATTCGGTTTATCAGAACCACTATGGACAGTGATTGTTCTTTTGGTAGCATTACTCATTACTGGGATGACTATTTTATTTAATGGAGATATTGCGTATGGTTTAGTGATTATTTGGGCCTATATTGGTATTTTAATTAAACATGTTTCCGCAACAGGTTTTAACGGAAGACATCAAGGGGTGATTATTACTTTGGTAATCTGCTTAGCCATTCTGTTAGCCGTCAACGGCTATGTACTCATCAACAGGAAAAAAAGACAAATAGGTGTGGAAAATCCATAGGATTAGGGCAACAAGTATTAGAATGAAAAAACTGTTCAATATTATAAATTAAATGATGGAGGTACCTTATGAAAACATCCTACAATAAGCTTGTAAGAGACAAAATTCCACAATTAATAGAAGAAAGTGGCAGAAAGCACAAATCAAGAGTGATGTCTAGTCAAGAATATCAGGATGCGCTCTTAGATAAAATCATTGAAGAAATTGAAGAGTTTAGATTAAAAGAAAATGAAGAAGAAATAGCGGATGTCTATGAAGCATTAGAGTGTTTAGTCAAATTTAAAGAATATGAGCCGATGAGAATTGATTAATTAAAAATAAAAAAACGGGAACGACAAGGATCTTATAAAAACAAAATTTTATTAGAAGAAGTAGAAGAAATAGAACCATAAGAGAAGTGTTAAATCTTCCAAACTCTAAACTATAAGACAATCGAAAAAACTGCCGCAAGTTTGTTAAAACTATTGACAAACTTGCGGCAGTTTTATATAATTCAGTATAACATATGCGAATATGAGAATATGAACATGTGAAATCTATTGATTTTCCGGTTTATATATTCAAACCGAAGGCTATCCTACTACAAAAAAGAAAAAATATTTTGCCCTGTTGACGACTCGCGCATTATGTGATCTTTT